>DQUX01000336.1 GCA_015662065.1 Anaerolineales bacterium
GTTTGAGCGTATATTGATAATGCGTAAGAGGTGAACACGAGAGAGCTATGGTAGGTTTATGAGTTATTACAACCACATCACCGACGACCTGGACGCTTTGCTCTCCGTCCTGCCGGAGGACATCCGCGCCGCCCTGCAGCAGAACGGCCGGCGGGATGAGCTGTTGGAAGTGATCCTGGACCTGGGCCGCGTGCCCACGGCCCGCTACACCGATGGCGAGATCGTGCTGCGGGAGACGGAGGTCGGCCCGGAGGAAATTCAGTACGTCGTGGAGCGGGTGGGGGAGTTCGACGCCGACAACCGGGCCGGCATCGCCCGCACCCTCCACCGCATCGCCGCCATCCGCAACCGCAAGGGGAACGTCGTCGGCCTCACCTGCCGGGTGGGCCGGGCCGTCTACGGCACCATCGCCATCATCCAGGACATCGTCGAGAGCGGCAAGAGCATCCTCCTCCTAGGACGGCCCGGCGTGGGGAAGACGACGATGCTGCGGGAGGCGGCAAGGGTCCTGGCCGAGACGAAGCGGGTCATTGTCGTCGATACCTCCAACGAGATCGGCGGCGACGGTGACATCCCCCACCCCGCCGTCGGCCGCGCCCGCCGCATGCAGGTCGAGATGCCCTCCCTCCAGCACGAGGTGATGATCGAGGCGGTGGAAAACCACAACCCCGAGGTCATCATCATTGACGAGATCGGCCGGGAGCTGGAGGCGCTGGCAGCGCGAACCATCGCCGAGCGAGGCGTCCAACTGATCGCCACCGCCCACGGCAACACCCTCGATAACCTCCTCCTCAACCCCACCCTCTCCGACCTGGTGGGGGGCATCGAGAGCGTGACCCTCTCCGACGAGGAGGCCCGACGCCGGGGGACCCAGAAGACGATCCTGGAGCGGCGTGCGCCGCCCACCTTCGACGTGCTGATCGAGATCCAAGACCGACAGCGGCTGCTCATCCACCCCAGTGTGGCGGAGTCGGTGGACGCGCTGCTGCGGGGCCGGCCCCTGGAGGCGGAGCTGCGCTATCGGGACCCCGGCGGGGAGATCCGCACCGAGAAGCAGGCTCCTACGTCTCTGGAAGAGCGGGAGAGAAAACGGCCCGACGCCCCATCCCCACTGCCGGAAGCGCTGGAGCCGGTCCGCATCTTCTCCTACGGCATCGCCCGAAACCGCCTCGCCCGGGCGGCCAAGCGGATGCACGTGCCCATCTACCTGGTGGACAACCTGGGCCAGGCGGAGGTGCTGATCACCACCAAGGGGTTCTACCGCAAGCGCCCCCGCTTGGTGGCGGACGCCGAGCGAAGGGGATTGCCCATCTACGCCCTGCGGGCCAACACCGTCGCCCAGATGGAGGCAGCCCTGAGCGACCTCTTTGAGATGGAGAGTCGGTCCTCCGACCCACTGCATCAGGCGGTCCGTGAGGCGGAGGAGGCCATCCGGCAGGTGCTGGGAGGCGTGCCGGAGGTGGAACTCAGCCCCCAGAACGCCTACATCCGCCGCCGCCAGCACGAAATGGCCCACGCCGCCGGCCTGGATTCCTACTCGGTGGGAGAGGGAGCCAACCGCCGAGTGCGGATCCACCGGGAGGAATAGGCCATCGTGTTCATCACCTTCGAGGGCCCCGAAGGAAGCGGCAAGACCACCCAGACCCATCTGCTGGCGGAACACCTGCGCCAGCAGGGGTACCAGGTGCTACTCACCCGGGAACCAGGAGGCACCTCGATCGGGGATCAAATCCGGGCCGTCCTCCACGACCCGGCCAACACCAATATGCATCCCTGGGCCGAGGTGCTCCTCTACTCCGCCTCCCGCGCCCAATTGGTGGCCCAGACCGTGCGGCCGGCGCTGGCGGCCGGAAAGCTGGTCATCTGCGACCGGTTCTACGATAGCACCCTGGCCTACCAGGGGTACGGCCGGGGGCTGGACCTCCGCGCCCTGCGAGAGGTCACCCGCCTCGCCACCGGCGGCCTGACGCCCGACCTGACCCTCTACCTGGACATCCCGCCAGACAAAGGGTTAGCGCGGCGGTTGCTGGGGGGAGAGGAATGGAACCGGATGGACCAGGAAGCCCTGGCCTTCCACCAGCGGGTGCGGGTCGGCTACCTGGAGTTGGCCGCCCAGGAGCCGGAACGGTGGGTAGTGTTGGACGGCGCCCAGCCTGTGGAAGCGGTGCAGCGGGAGATTCAGACCGTGGTGGAGTCGAGGTTGAATGTTGACCGCTAGTCGCCGGTTACCGGTTGCTCGTTGCTGGCCGCTGATTGCTGGCTGGCGGCGGAAGCGGTCATTCCTCCAGATCGCCGCCGAAATCCCCGCCGAGGTCCTCATTCCCCTCGCCGAGCAGGTCCGGCATCTCCTTCTCGATCTCCTCTGGGCTCTGCCCTGCCTCCAGCCGATCCACCACCTCCTCGAACTCCGGCCCCAGGCCCTCCCCCACCTCGTCGGCCATCCGGCGCATCAACCGGGCCATAGAGCGAGGGTCGTTCTCGTCGAAGTCGGAGAGAAACGAGGAGTCCGCCAAGTCCTCCAGGCGGCTTCCCTCAGAGCGGACCACCCGCACGCGGGAGACAAGCCGGGTGAGGTTCGTACCACCACAATGGGGGCAGACCGGCTCCTCTCCCTCCGCCTCCGAGAAACTGCGCCAGAGGATCGACACCCGACGTCGGCAATCCAGACAGCGATATTCGTAGATCGGCATGGCGACCTCCGGATGGTGCTGGTGACTGGATGACTGGATGGTTGGGTGACTGGATTATACCAACCTGTCGCTACAGCGCAAGTGGGAGCGGTGGAGTGTGGAGAAGCGAGATCCGTATAATTTTCAGACCCATCCCTTGCTGATCGTGGTCTCCGGCCCGGCGGGCGTGGGCAAGGACTCCTTGCTGCGGCGGATGAAGGAACTGGGATACCCCCTTCACTTCGTCGTCACCGCCACCGATCGGCCGCCCCGCCCCGGCGAGACCCACGGCGTGGATTATTTCTTTCTCTCCACCGAGGAGTTCCTCCGGATGAAACGGGAGAGGGAGCTCCTGGAGCACGCCGTGGTCTATGGACAATACAAGGGCATCCCCAAGCAGCAGGTGCGAGACGCGCTGGCCTCCGGCCACGACGTCATCATGCGGGTGGACGTGCAGGGGGCCGCGACGGTCCGCCGGATCGCACCGGAGGCGGTGCTGATCTTCCTGACCGCCTCCTCAGAACAGGAACTGGAGGCCCGGCTGCGCCGGCGGGCCACCGACTCGCCGGAACAACTGAACCTCCGCCTCAGCAAGGCCCGGGAGGAGATGGAGCGGCTGGAGGAGTTCGACTACGTGGTGATCAACCGCGAGGGCGAACTGGACCGGGCCGTAGCCCAAGTGGCAGCGATCATCGAGGCCGAACATTGCCGCACCCACCCGCGAATCGTACGGCTGTAGACAGCGAAAGCGCGCAGAAGGGCACCAGATGAGCACAGAACCCGAATCCGATAGACCCCGGTCTCCCCTCTACCCACCCCCTATCATGGTGCGGATGCGGGTCCCCCAGACCTCCCCTTTCTGGACCTACGCGATCCTGGCCGTCAACCTCCTGGTCTTCGGCAGCGCTTGGCTCCTGGGGCGAGACCTCGTCCTGGGGATGGGAGCGAAGATCAACCAGGCCATCATCGCCGGTGAGGTCTGGCGGCTGGCGACGGCGATGTTCCTCCACGTGGACCTGCTCCACATCGCCTTCAACAGCTACGCCCTGCTGGCCTTCGGCCCGCAGGTGGAGCAGCCATACGGGCGGCCCCGGTTCCTCCTGATGTACTGCCTGAGCGGGCTGGCCGGCAGCACCCTCAGCTTCCTGCTCAGCCCCCACCCCTCCGTGGGCGCGTCGGGGGCGATCTTCGGCCTGGTCGGGGTGACGGGGGCCTATCTCTACCGATACCGGGATCGGCTGGTGGCCGGCCGGGCCCGGCTGGGCAACATCCTCAGCATCGTCGCCTACAATCTCATCTACGGCTTCCTCGTCCCCGCCGTGGACAACTGGGCCCACATCGGCGGGCTGCTGGCCGGCCTGACCCTGGGCTGGTTCCTGGCCCCCCGCTACCAGACCGTCCGGACCGATCCTCTAGGCCCGCCCCGGCTGGTGGACCGCAGGTCTCCCCTCCACTGGCTGACCGGGATCGGGCTGGTCGGCCTGGGGATCGGGCTGGCGCTCCTGGGCGGCTTCCTCCGCTGGGGTGGCTGACTTGAAGGGAGAGGGTTCGGTCGACGGGATAACCCGGTGAGGAGGCGACGGAAAGTGGTGTTGGAGATCCACCTCGACGACGTGGTACAGATGCGCAAGCCCCACCCCTGCGGGGGGGACGAGTGGGTGGTCACCCGAGTGGGAGCCGACATCGGCATCCGCTGCCTGACCTGTGGACGGCGGGTGATGCTGCCCCGCTCCCGCTTCGAGAAGCGCGTCAAGCGGGTGGTCGGCCGGCTGAGCCCGGCAGGGCGAGATGGGAAAGCCTGAACGGTCGGCCCGGTTCCTCCTCCTCCATTCCGAGACCGGCGGAGGGCACCGGCGGGCGGCCCTGGCGGTGGCGGAGGCTCTGAAGGACCGATACGGGGAGAGGGCCCAGGTCGAGCTGGTGGACGCGCTGGCCGCGTACGCCCCCTGGCCCCTCCGCCGCGCACCGGATTGGTACGGGAAGGCGCTGTGGGGCGGCGGCCGGACCTACGGATTGGGGTATCGTCTGCTGGATGGACGACGGCGAGCGCAGGCACTCTCGCGTCTCTTCTGGCCGCGGGTCGCCCCGGCCGCCCGCCGTCTCCTGGCGGAGCACCCCGCCGACGTAGTCGCAACCTTCCACCCCCTGCCGGTCCACACCATCTCACGGGCGCTTTCCGAGGAGGGCCTGCCGATCCCCCTCGTCGCTGTTGGGACCGACCTGGTGGTGATGCACGCCTTCTGGGCCGACCCCCACGTCCGGCGGTATCTCGTGGCGACGGGGCAAACGCGGGACCAACTGGTCCATCACGGGGTGTCGCCGGACCGGGTGGAGGTGACCGGTCTGCCGGTGGGGCGGCACTTCCGTGAGGCGGCGCGGGAGGACCCGGCGGAGGTGCGCCGGGGGTTAGGGTTGGACCCAGAGAAACCCCTCCTGCTACTGATGGGCGGCGGAGAGGGGTTCGGGCCGATGGAGCGGGTGGCGCGGGCGGTGGCGGGCGCGCGACTACCGGCCCAGGTAACGGTGCTGACCGGCCGCAACGAGCGGCTGCACACACGGCTGCAGCGGGTCCCCTGGCCCGGCCCGGTGCGGGTGGAGGGGTTCACCCACGAGGTGCACCGGTGGATGCGGGCGGCGGATCTCCTGGTCACCAAAGCGGGACCTAACACCCTCGCCGAGGCACTGGTGGTGGGGGTGCCCCTGGTGCTGTGGGGGGCGATCCCCGCCCAGGAGACCCCCAACGTGGGGCTGGTGGTGAGGGCGGGGGCGGGGGTATGGGCTCCGGGCCCCCGCCGAACGGTGGTCGCCGCCGCCCGACTCCTGGGCGACGTCGTCGCCCGGGCCCGGATGGGGGAGCAGGCCCGAAAGCTGGCCCGCCCGGAGGCGGCAGAGCGAGTCGCACAGGCCCTGTGGGAGATAGTACGTCGGTAAGCGGACAATTCACTTCAAGGAGGGAGCGAGATGGAAAAGCGGTACACTATGATGCGCATTGCCCGCACGTTGCTCAAGGTGTCGGCGTGGCTCTTCCTGATCGGCGGTGTGCTCTCGGCATTCAGCACACTGGTCGCCGGCTTCGCCGTGAGAAGAGTACTGCCCGGGGAGTACGGCCGGATGCTGCCTATGGGCGGCGCGGTGGGCGGCATCTTGACGTCCCTGATCATCCTGGTGGTGACCCTTCTCTACTTCTTCTCGCTGTACGGCTTCGCCGAGCTGTTCGACGCCATCCTGGCGATCGAGGAGCGTACACGGGAAATGGCGCGCCGGCTGCCCGGGCAGTAGGCCGGCGACACACGCCGATCCCCGGCCGTCTCTACAACGACCAGATCGTCTGTTCCCGGTCCGGGCCGACGCCGATGAGGGAGACCGGCACGCCTACCGTCTCCTCGACGTAGGCGACGTAGGCCTGCGCCTCGGGGGGCAGGTCCTCCCGCCTCCGCACCCCCTCCAGGGCCTGAGTCCAGCCGGGCAGGTCCACATAAACCGGCCGCCAGCGGACCAGTTCCTCCGCGCCGAACTGGGCGGGGAACCGGGTCGTTCGTTCGCCGTCCCGCTCGTAGGCCACAGCGACCCGCAGCGGGTGGATGCCGGCGAGGACGTCCAGCTTGGTCAGCGCCAGTTCGGTCAGACCGTTGATCTCGGCGGCGTAGCGGAGGATAGTCAGGTCGAGCCAGCCGCAGCGGCGGGGCCGGCCGGTGGTGGTGCCGTACTCCCCGCCGGCCTCGCGGATGCGGCCGCCGACCTCGTCCAGGAGTTCGGTGAGGAAGGGCCCTTCGCCCACTCGGGTGGTATAGGCCTTGGCGACGCCGATCACCCGGGCCACCTCGCGGGGGCCAAAGCCCAGCCCCACCAGCGCCCCTCCGGCGATGGCGGAGGAGCTGGTGACGTAGGGGTAGGTGCCGTGATCTAGGTCGAGGAGCGTCCCCTGCGCTCCCTCGCAGAGGATCGTCCGCCCTGCCATCAGCATCTCCGCCACCAGCGCCGATCCGTCCACCAGGTGGGGCTCAAGCCGCCGGGCATAGGCGCAGTACTCGGCGGCAACCTCGTCAACGGGCAGAGGGGTGAGGCCGTACTGCTCCTGGAGCAGCCGGTTATGGGCCGCCACCGCCTCCGCCACCCGCTCGCCGAACTCCTCCGGGTCCTGCATCAGGCCGGCGCGGAGCCCCGTCCGGGCCGCCTTATCGGCGTAGGTGGGGCCAATGCCCCGGCGGGTGGTGCCGAGGGCCCTCTTGCCGCGGACCGTCTCCCGCGCGCCATCCAGCGCGCGGTGGGTGGGGAGGATGATATGGGCGGCGGCGGCCAGTTTCACCCGCCGCGGCCCCACGTCCACTCCCATTGCCGCCAGCTCATCCAGCTCCGCCACCAACTGCGCCGGGTTGACCACGACGCCACCGCCGATAAGGCAGGTCACGTGGGGGTGGAGCACCCCCGAGGGAACTAGGTGGAGCCGGAGCGTGCGGCCCTCGGCCACCACCGTGTGGCCGGCGTTATCGCCGCCGTTATAGCGGGCCACCAGGTGCACCTCTCGGGCCAGGCCGTCCACCACCCGTCCCTTTCCTTCGTCGCCCCACTGGGCACCCACCACGATGATCGCTGGCATCTCGCACCTCCCAGACACGCAAAGAGGCGGCCCCGGGGGTCGGAACCGCCCTCCCATTTTTATCATAACATGGGAGATTCACTTCGTCAAGCGACGGTGGGGCAGAGGGTCACCAACACCAACTCCGGCGGGGCCAGGAAGCGGGCGCGAGGGGCGCCCAGCCCCTCCACCCCCAGCCCCCGGCTCACGTAGAGGGTGGTCGGCCCCTCCCGATACAGCCCGGCCTCGTACCGCTTCCAGAAATCGGAGCTGGTGAACAGCGCGCCGAAGAGGGGAAGGCAGATCTGCCCACCGTGGGTGTGACCGGCCAGGTAGAGGTCCACCCCGACCTCCACCGCGTCCGGCATCAGGTCGGGAGAGTGGTAGAGGAGGATGGTGAAGAGCTCCCCGGCCCCCTCCGGCAGGAGGCGGCGTAGCCGGGCACCGTCCCGCCTCCGGTCCCGCGCGCAACGCAACCCCACCAGCCGGAGACGGTGCCCCTTCACCCGAAGGTCCACCATCTCATCCAGGAGCCAGGTGATGGGGAGGCCGGTGAAGATGGCAGGGACCACGTGGGGGGGGTCCACAGGAGGACTGCCGGTGATGGCGTAGGTAGGAGCGACGGCAGCCAGGGAGGCCAAGAGGTCCCGGACACCATCGTGGGTGACGGGGTCCTCCACGGAGGAGAGGCTCAAGTAATCCCCGGTGATCAGGATCAGGTCCGGCGCCAGCTCCCGCGCGGTCTCCAACAGCCGGCGATCCCGGGGGGTCCACCCCTCGAAGTGGATGTCGCTGACGTGGAGCACGCGGAGCGGGGAGGCGCTCTGAAGCTTGGACGAGGCCAGTTCCACACGGGTGACCTTGAGATGGAAGGGCTCGATCCAGGTGGCGTAGAGGTGGGCAGCGGTGATCGCCAATTGGAGGACGGCTGCCAGCCCGAGGGCCGACCACAGCGGCCAGAGCGCCCCCAGGGTAAAGGTCAGGGCCGCGCGCACCACCGCCAGCGCCACCAGCGGCGGGGTGATGGGACCGTAGGAGCGGCCTCGCCGGGGGAGCAGGGCCAGCGACACGCCGTCGCCGACGATGGTCAGCAAGGTAAGCGCCCCGGCAGCGACCTGGAGGGGCGGCTGCCCCCACGGCCACGCTCCAATGGCACCCATCCCGGCCAGGGCCGGGCTGATGAGGAGGGGGGGAACACGGCTCAGAAGCCCGGCGAGGATGATGGCCTGATGGACAAAGTTAGGCCGATAGTCGGGAGGATGGTCTTCCATCAGCGGGGGAGCCTCCGCTGCGCGGCCCGGCACTCTCGGTGCAGACCCAAAACCTGATGAACCAGCAGGTCCCGGTTGGGGCCGTGGAGCCGCCGGCTCCGCCTCCCCACCGAAAAGAAATAGTGGTCCCCCAACACCACGCGGACCTCCTCGGAGGTGAAGCCCAACTCCTCCAGGAGGAGGAGCATCGACGCCACGCCCACTAGCCGGTCCCGGTGGCCCAGCACAACCCGGAAGTGGCGCCAGCGACGGCGGCGAACGGGACGGGGCGTCGAACCCATCGCGTAGAAGGTCTGGGCGAGGACCCCCTTAGAAGTGTTTCTGAACACCCGCAGGTGCTCCTTCTTCACCGCCCGGCTGGCATCGCCGATGAGGATCTCGATCAGACGAGGGGCCAATCGGTCCTTCAGCCAATCCAGCGTGCTGGTCACCGAGCCAGCCCAGATCCCCAGGCCCAGGGCCTTGTAGAACTCCTTTCGCAGGAGGTCGTTGAGGAGAAGCGCTGGAGCGAGGGCCAAGCGGGCGACCTCGTGGGGCCGCCAGCGGGCCTCATCCAGATAGAACGTCGCTGCGCCCCCCATCGAATGACCCACAAAGGTGAGGACGCGGTAGCGGCGGTGGGCCCGCGGGCCGGACCGCAGGTTCAGCAGGTCCACCCAGGACTCCACGGCCTGCATCACCGCAGCGGGGTCGCATCCGTTCAGCGGCGGCAGGTCCTCAGCGAAAGGGGAACCGCCGAAGCCGTTGACATCGGGGGCGAGGACGAAGAGGCGGGGGTTGCCCAGGCAGATACGGGTCGGCAGGTCCTCCCAGATGGCGCGGCTGCCGTCCCACCCGTGGATGAGGACCACACAGCCCTCGGCCCGGGATAGGGCCTCCCCGGGCTGCCGACCGGCACGGATGGACCAGGTGGCTTCCCAGGTGAAGTCGGCCAGGCGGGTCACCTCCCGAAACCGTCGGGCCTTTCTGGGGCCGATCAGCCGCGCCTCGACCAGGCTGTTGAGATCATACACAGCCCGCCGGACCCCGCGGCCGGTCCCCCGGAGAAGCCGTTGGGGGCGGCTTGCCCATCCGATGCGACTCATCCCGCCCTCCAGTCACTCCTTTAAGCTCGACCCCGGCTAATTCTATTTCGGACACAGATACACGCAGATTCACGCGGATTTCCTTGGATCATCCCGGAGAA
>DQUX01000077.1 GCA_015662065.1 Anaerolineales bacterium
CAACCACAGAGGGTTGCCCCCCCGTGCCGACCCACACCCCAAGAGGGGTACCCCACCCAAGGGGCGACCACAGAGGGTCGCCCATACGGAGGGGGTGGGCCGTCGTCGGGAAGGCGGGCCTCCGTACCCGCTCAAGGGGCCCCTTCAATCCGGCGGGGGTTGGTTCCCTACGGGCTGCTGGTCGCCATTGTCCTGCTTGCCGAACTGGTGGGGCCGGTCAACACCCTTCTCGGCCGCATCGTCCTGCGCGTCCCGGTGCCCGAACTGACCACCGGTCGGGGTTGGGTCACGCCGGCGGGCCCAGCGCGGACCATCAACCTGTTCGGCCACGCCGGGGCACTGCTGGTCTACGCCTCGCTCCTCACCTATGGCCTCTTCCGCCGGCAGGGCCGGTACGCTCCCGGCGCCGCTCGCCGCATCCTGCGGGACGTGGTCCGGCGAGGGGTGCCTTCCAGCGTTGGCATCGCCACGATGGTGGGGATGGCGGTGACGATGGACCATGCCGGGATGACGCACCTCCTGGCGGAGGGGATCGGCCGGGTGGTGGGGCCGTTCTTCCCGCTGGCTTCCCCTTTCATTGGCGCGTTGGGGGCGTTTATGACCGGATCCAACACCAATTCCAACGTCGTCTTCGGCGCGCTGCAGGAGCGGGTGGCGACGCTGGTGGGGATGAACCCCCTCCTGGCGCTGGCGGCGCAGACAACGGGGGGGGCCATCGGGGGGATGTTCGCCCCGGCCAAGGTGATCGTGGGCTGCGCGCCCGCCGGGGCGGACGAGGGGGCCACGATGCGGAAGACGATGGTGTATGGAGTGGTGATCCTGGCGGTGCTGGCAGTGGTCACAGTGGGGGCAACGCGGCGCGTTGCCCCCACAACACATCCACCGGATCCACGCCCACCCGCCATCCTGGAGGGACCCTCTATGCCTACCTTAGCACTTGCACCCAGCTTGCTCCCATCTCCTGTGCCCTCCGGGCCAGTCCCTTGTCCGCCGTCCACATCTGAGCTCCCATCCGTTCCGCAAGGGCCAAGTAGAAGCCGTCGTATGCTCTTGCCTGCCCCAATCGTTCTGCCCACTCAAATGCGGCACGGCATACCTCCTCGTCCATCGGCAGCGCCTCCACCTCCAGGGCAAACAGATCATCTATCGCCAGGCGCCCCTCCTGTGAGGAGATCAGCCCTGCATGCACGCATCCCCGGACAACCGAGACACATTCGGCCAGCCACAGCGCCGGGGCCACCAGCCGCACGCCTGCGCGTCGCCACTCTACGAACTGCTCCAGCGCGTCCACATCGGCGGTCAGGACGGGCAGGATGGCCCATATGGCTATATTGGCATCAATGACGACTACCGGCGAGTAGGCTGCGCTCATCCCGCTCCTCCCGCATCCGCCGGATCATCTCGGCGCTGTCCACCTCCAACGGCTTCCCGCCTCGCCGCGCCAGCACCTCGGCTCGATGGCGGCGGATGCGCTCCAACGCCTCCAACCGCCGCCTCACCTCAGGGCGGACCGCCCGACCACGCTGCTCCAACTGCTGCCAGAGCATCTCCCGCACCAGATCGGACAGGCTTCGCCCCTCCCGCCGCGCGATCTCGACCAACGCATCGTGTTGCTCGACATCGAGCAGGATCTGAGCCCTGTACTTTCGCCCCGTCATATACACCTCCACACTATCATTATACACCCACACCCTTTGTCTGTCAACCCCTACAACACATCCACCGGGTCCACATCCACCTGCCATCCCGGCGGCACCCCCCCCCGCCGCAGGAAGGCTGGCGGGTCGGCGTGACGGAGGAGAATCTGCCAGCGGTAGCGGCCCCGAATCCGCATAAAGAAGGCCGGGGCCGGTCCGATGAGGTCCGTAGGGGGCAGCCCCTCCCGCGCCAGCGCCTCCCGCAGCCGCTCCGCCAGGTCCCGAGCGGCTACCTCCGCCCGGCGAAGGTCCCGATGCCGATAGAGCAACCGCGCCATCCGCACGTACGGCGGGTAATCTAGGGCCCGCCGGAAGGCCAACTCCTCCCGCACAAACCCCTCATAATCGTGGTGCTCCACGGCGCGGACGGCGTAATGGTCGGGATGGTAAGTCTGGATCACCACCCGTCCCCCCCGCAGCCCCCGCCCTGCCCGGCCTGCCACCTGCTCCAGCAGTTGAAAGGTCCGCTCCGCCGCCCGGAAGTCGGGTAAGTTCAGCCCTGTGTCGGCAGAGATCACCCCCACCACCGTCACCAGCGGCAGGTCCAACCCCTTGGCGATCATCTGCGTCCCCACCAGCACGTCCGCCTGACCGTCGGAGAAGCGCTGGAGGATGTTCCAGTGGGCCTCCGCCGTGCGGGCCGTGTCCCGGTCCCAGCGCAGAAGCCGAGCCTGGGGCCAGCGCTCTCGCACCGCCGCCTCCACCCCCTCCGTTCCCAGGCCAAAGTGCCGGATGCGGGTCCCTCCGCAGCGGGGGCACTCCCCCGGCGGTGACTCCCGGTGGTCGCAGTGATGGCAGACCAACACCGCCCGGCGTCCGTGGACGGTCAGCGGGACGTCGCAACGGGGGCAGCGGGCCACGTAGCCGCAATCCCGGCAGAGGACAAAGGTGGCCCTCCCCCGCCGGTTCAGGAAGAGGATCGCCTGCTCCCCCCGACCCAACGCCTCGTCCAGCGCCCCTGCCAGCGCCCGGCTGAAGATGGACCGGTTCCCCGCCTTTAACTCCGCCCGCATATCCACCACTTTCACCGGCGGGAGAGGGAGGTAACGGGCCTCAACCGGACCCTCCCGCAGGGCGCGGTAGCGGAGCTGCGGTACGTGGTACACCACCTGCAGGTCGGCCAGACGGCGAGCATGCCCCAGGATGCGGCGGCCCAAGGTCAACATGCGGAACTCCCCCCGCCGCGCCCGCAGGTAGGATTCCAGGCTGGGCGTGGCCGAGCCCAGGACCACCGTCGCGCCGGTCAGCCGGGCCAGCTCCAGCGCCGTCTCCCGGGCGTGATAGGCCGGGCGGGATTGTTGCTTGTAGGAAGGATCGTGTTCCTCATCCAGCACGACCAGCCCCAGGGGAGAGAGGGGGGTAAAGAGAGCAGAGCGGGGGCCGATCACCACCTCCACCAGCCCCGCCCGGGCCCGCCGCCAGACGTCATACCGAGCCCCGTCACTCAACTGGCTGTGGACGACCGAGACCCGCCCGGGGAACCGACCGGCGAAGCGGGCCACCGCCTGTGGGGTCAGGCTGATCTCCGGCACCAAGACGATCGCCTTCCGGCCCTGCGCCAGCACCTCCGCCACCGCCCGCAGGTAGAGCTCGGTCTTGCCGGACCCGGTGACGCCGTGGAGCAAGAAGATTGCAGGTTGCGGATTGCGGATTGCAGATTGCAGGGTGGCCCAGGCAGCCCGCTGGTCGGGGGTCAGGGGAAGGGGCTCGGTGGGGAGGAACACCTTCCCCGCCAGCGGGTCTCGCCACACCTCCTCCAGGTCGAAGGCCACCAGCCCCCGTTCTTCCAACTTGTCCAGGTGATAGCGCGTGCAGCCGGTCTGGGCGTATACCCAACTGACGTCCACCGGCCCCTCCTCGCCGCGCAGGAAATCCAGCACCGCCGGATAGACCGGGCTGCGCAGCCGCTTCAGACCCGCCTCCACGTCGGCCTCCGGCACCAGACGGACGGTGGCGACCCGCCGGGGCCGG
>DQUX01000423.1 GCA_015662065.1 Anaerolineales bacterium
AGGGAGTAAAAGTAATGAGGCCAAGACTTCGGAGGGTCTTTATCATCGTGGGGATCGGGTTTGCTCTCCTCACCGTAGCCCCCACCCTGATCGAGCTGTACGTTCGCCTCTACACCGACTGGCTCTGGTTCGAGAGCGTGGGCTACCTCTCCGTCTACCGCACCCGCCTGCTGACCGAGGTGGGGATGTTCCTCGCCGGGGGGCTTCTGACGCTGGCCTACCTGGGGATCAACTGGCTCCTGATCCCCCGCCGGCTCCTGCGCCACCTCCAGATGGTCATCCGGCCCCGCCGCCGGACGGTCCGGCTCAGCCCCTCCCTCGTGATCGGGCTGCTGTCGGTCGTCGGGCTGATCATCACGCTGGCGATGGCCTCCGCGGCCTCCTCCCGGTGGCCAGACTTCCTCCTCTTCCGCCACGCCGTCCCCTTCGGCCTCTCCGACCCCATCTTCGTCCTGGACGCCGGGTTCTACATCTTCCGGCTCCCCTTCTACCGGTTTGTGACCGGCTGGCTCCTGGGCCTGGTGGCGGTGGGGCTGATGGGCACGACGCTGGTCTACGGCCTGGGGCGGGGACTGAGGGAGCCGGGGCCGGCAGCCCACATCTCGGTGCTGGGCGCGCTGCTGCTGGTGCTGGTGGCCGCCCAATACCAGTTGGCCCGCCTGGGAATCCTGGACTCGGCCCGCGGGATCGTCTTCGGCGCTGGCTACACCGACGTCCACGCCCGTCTCCCCCTCTACCACGCCCTCACTGGCGTTGTCCTTCTGGGGGCAGCCATCCTCCTGGTCAACGCCTTCGTCCGCCGCTGGCGGCTCCTGGCCCTGGTGGGCGGCCTCTGGCTGGTGACCGCCATCGTCGGCCCCATCTACCCGACCCTGATCCAGCGACTGGTGGTGGCCCCCAACGAGCTGGCCGCCGAACGGCCCTACATCGCCCACAACATCGCCTTCACCCGGTTCGCTTTCGGTCTGGAGGATGTGCGAGAATCCGACTTCTCCGCCGCCGGACAGCTCACCCCGGAGGTCCTGGAGGCCAACGAGGTCACCTTCGCCAACATCCGGTTGTGGGACTGGCGGCCGCTTCTGACCACCTACGGGCAACTGCAGGAGATCCGCCTCTACTACACCTTCAACGACGTGGACGTGGACCGGTACCACATCGGAGATCAGTTGCGGGAGGTGATGCTGGCAGCACGGGAACTAGATACGGACCAGTTGGCCGAGCAGGCCCAGACCTGGGTCAATCGCCACCTGGTCTTCACCCACGGCTACGGGGTCTGCCTGAGCCCCGTCAACGAGATCACCGAGGAGGGGCTGCCCCACCTGCTGGTGCGGGACATCCCCCCGCAGGGCGCCGATCCGGCCCTGGAGATCGCCCGGCCGGAGATCTACTTCGGCGAGGGCACCGACGAGTACGTCATCGTCGGCACCACCGAGGAGGAGTTCGACCGGCCCAGCGGGGATGAGAACGTCTACACCCGTTACGAGGGGCCCGACGGCGTGGTGCTGAGCGGCCTCTGGCGACGGCTGGCCTTCGCCCTCCGCTTCGAGAGCCCCCAGATCCTCTTCTCCAGCGCCATCCGCCCGGAAAGCCGTATCCTCTTCCACCGGCAACTGAGCGACCGGGTCTGGACCCTGGCCCCTATCCTGTGGTATGATCACGACCCCTACCTAGTCATCGCCGACCGCCGCCTGGTCTGGCTGTACGATGCCTACGCCTGGAGCGACCGCTTCCCCTACTCCGAGCCCTTCTGGGGGGTCAACTACATCCGCAACAGCGTCAAGGTGGCGATCGATGCCTACACCGGGGAGACCACCTTCTACGTGGTGGATCCCGATGACCCGGTCGTCCGCACCTACTGGGCCATCTTCCCCGACCTGTTCACGCCGGGGGAGGAGATGGACCAGAGCCTGCGCGACCACTGGCGCTACCCCGAGCAGCTCTTCCAGATCCAGGCCGAGGTGTACGCCGCTTACCATATGGAGGACCCCCACGTCTTCTACAATAAGGAAGACCTGTGGGCGGCGCCGACGGAGATGCTGGACGCCCAGGAACAGGAGATGTCCCCCTACTACGTGGTGATGCAGTTGCCCGGCGAGGAGGAGGTGGAGTTCCTGATGATGCGCCCCTACGTCCCCAACGGCCGGCGCAATATGATCGCCTGGCTCTACGCCGATTCCGACGGGGAGGACTACGGGCAGCTAGGGGTGTTCAAGTTCCCCAAGGAGAAGTTGATCTATGGCCCGATGCAGATCGAGGCCCGCTTCGACCAGGACGCCTACATCTCCCAGCAACTGACCCTGTGGAACCAGCGGGGATCGGAGGTCATCCGGGGGAACCTGATGGTCATCCCCATCGACGACACGATCCTCTACGTGGAGCCCCTCTATCTCCAGGCCCAGGCGGGACGGCTGCCGGAGCTGAAACGGGTGCTGGTGGCCTACGGCAACCGGGTGGTGATGGCCGAGGACCTGGAGACGGCGATGGTCCAGGTGCTGACCGGCGCGCCAGTGACGGAACCCACCCTTGAACCCCCGCCGACCACCGATGTAGCCGAACTGGCCCGCTCCGCCCAGGCCCACTACGAGGCGGCGCAGGCCTGTCTGCAACAAGGGGACTGGGCCTGCTACGGACGGGAGATGGAAGCGATGGCCGCCGACCTGGAAGCACTGGTAGAGGCGACGGGGGAATGAGGCCCGCGACCTGAAACCAGATCATGCGCACTCCCGCAGGCACCGAATGCCGCTATTACTACGAGGATTTCCACCGGAGCCGCTCCGTCCAGGAGTGTCGGCTTCTGGAACGGAGTGAGTCCACTTTACCCTGGGAGCCCCGGGTCTGCGCCGTCTGCCCGGTGCCCTCCATCCTGCGCGCCAACAACTGCTCCCATATGGAGCTGCACGCCCGATTGACGCGCCGGTGGCTGCGGCGGCGGGTGGAGGTGGAGGCCTTCTGCACCGACCAGCAGGTACCGGTGGAGAACCCCTATGTGGGCTGCGGCCACTGCCACCCCAGGGCAGCGGCGGTCCTCACCGCCGGGGAGGAGGGGACGGAATGATTCGAGCGATCCTGATGGACCTGGACAACACCTTGCTGGAGAACGATATGGACCGGTTCGTCCCCGCCTACCTGGCCGCCCTCAGCGAGTACATGTCCGGGCTCTTCCCACCCGAGATCTTCGTCCGCCACCTGATGCAGGCTACCAACGCCATGCTCTCCAACACCGATACCTCCCGCACGAATATGGAGGCGTTCGACGCCGCCTTCTTCCCCGCCCTCGGACGCGGCCGGTCGGAGATGGAGCCGCTGTTCGACACCTTCTACGCCACCCGCTTCCCTCAGCTCCGTGAGCTCACCCGGCCCAACCCGGCCTCCCGCCCCTTGCTGGAATGGGCTTTCGCCCAAGGCTTTCAGATCGCCGTCGCCACCAACCCCCTCTTCCCCCGCACCGCCATCGAGCAGCGTCTGGCGTGGGCCGGCGTGCCGGTGGGGGAATTCCCCTACCACCTGGTGACCAGCTACGAGGATATGCACGCCACCAAGCCCCACCCCGCCTACTTCCTGGAGATCGCCCGGCGGCTGGGCCGGCGACCGGAGGAATGCCTGATGGTAGGGGACGAGTGGAGATTGGACATCCACCCAGCGCTGGGGGTCGGGATGCAGGCGTACTGGATCGCCGACCCCGACGAACTACCGCCGGTGGAATCTCCCACCCCGGCCGGAGTGGGCCGCCTGTCCGACTTTGCCCGCTGGATTCAGACAATCCCCCCACCCGGCGAACTTGTGGTAAAATAGCTAGGCGGGTAGTCTACCGGTGAAGTGTTGTTGTGCGCAAGCCCGCCCGGACGCGAACGTCCGGGCTCACAAACCAAGCCCTGCGGGCCGAAGGCCGGCCCCCGAAGGGGGCTTTGCCGACCGAGCCGGGCGGTTCGGCGCCCGGCGGG
>DQUX01000268.1 GCA_015662065.1 Anaerolineales bacterium
CCGGTGCGTGCGCCGCCTGCGGGATGGAGGTGCCGCCGGGGCGGCTGGGACGCGGGCGCGGGGCCGGGCTCCTCTTCTGCGGCAACTGTGAGCGGATCCTGGTGGTGGAGAGGGAGCCCCCCCGGTGAGGGGGCCTCTGGCCCGGATCGGAGGGGTCAGAGGTCCCGAAGGGTCCTAGAACGGACCACGGCCTCCTCGCCCGAGGAGGCCGTGGTCTGCGAAAGGAGGGTAACCACAAACAGCCTCGATGTGGAGCAGGGGGCGGGGACCTGCCCCAACATCGCCCATATTTTACGTGAGACCGGGTGTACCGTCAATGGGAAAAAAGTACTATTATCCCTGTTGACAGAGTGGAGCGGATGGCATACAATGAGGCCATTCTAACCAACTCCCGCCCAGCGTTTATCCGACCGGGCTGTGGAGGTGGGGCGGGATTGAGATGCAGGAACGGGTGCTGGTTATCGACGACGATGATGGGATGGCGCGGCTGATGCGGCTGCAACTGGAGCGGGCGGGCTATGCGGTGCAGACAGCCGCCTGCGGTGCCGCCGGCCTTCGCCTGGCACAGGAGTGGCAGCCCCATCTGATCCTTCTCGATATTCTGATGCCCGATATGCACGGGTGGATGGTCTATCAGGAGCTGCGTAAGTTCACCGACGCCCCTGTCTGTTTCATCACAGCCCTGGGGGAGGATCAGCACGTCTTCCAGGGCCTGGACCTGGGGGCGGACGACTACATCGTCAAGCCCTTCAGCTATAAAGAGCTGCTCACCCGCGTGCGCGCGGCCCTCCACCGCTCCCGCCGCGCTGCTCAGGAGCCTCCTCTGGAGATCGGGCCGGTGCGGGTCGATCCGCGTACCCACCGGGTCTGGCGGAAGGGCCGACCGATCCACCTGACCCCTACGGAGTTCCGGCTGTTGTTGGCGCTGGCCCGCCAGGCCGGACAGGTGGTCAGCCGCGAGGAGTTGGTGCGCCAGGTGTGGGGGTCCGACTACGAGGGGAAGCGGGAGAGCCTCAAGCTCTACATCTTATATCTGCGCCGGAAGCTGGAGGATGACCCCACCCGGCCCCGGTTGCTGGTGAGCAAGCGGGGGGTGGGATATCAACTGGTCGCCCCCGACGACGAGGAGTCCCAGTGAGCGGCTGGCAGTTCGACCCCTACTCAGCGCTCATCGGTGCAGCCCTGGCCTTTGCCCTGGTCGGGCTGGGATATGGGATCCGCCAACCCCTCTTCCGGGGCTGGCAGGAGGTCCGCGCGACGTTCCTCCGCTCCGTCGAATGGGCCACGGCAGGGGTGGAGGACCGGTACCGGGAGGCGGTGACTGCCTGGGCCCAGCAGGCCCACGTCCTGGCAAGGATGGGGCCGCTGGAGCAGCTCTTCCTCCCCCCGCGCCTGATCCCTCCTCCACCCCATCCTGACCCGGCTGCCGAAGCCCCACTGACGCGTATCCCCATCCCCTTGGGGACGGCGCTGAGCGGCCACCGGCGTCTCCTGGTGACCGGCCCTCCGGGCTCGGGCCGCTCCGCCCTCCTGGCCTACCTGGCCCTGGTCCACGCCCGTGGGGAGGCCGGCTCGACCCTGGGGCTCCCCACCGAACGGCTTCCTCTCTACCTCTACCTGGCGGATAGAGATGGCCTCCCCTTGGACGAAGAGGGCCGGCCGGACGACCTGACTCTATTGGTGGAGGCGGGGACCCGCGCTGTCGGCGGGCCGTCCGCCGCCAAAGGGACGGTGCGCCGACAGGTGCAGGCCGGGACCGCCCTGATTCTGGTGGACGGCTGGGACGAGATGGACCGTCCAGGGCAAGAGCGGGCCGCGGCGTGGCTGGCGGGCCTGACCGACGCCCTGCCAGGCAACCTCTGGGTGGTAGCGGTGGGGCCGCGGGGATACGCACCGCTGGCCGATGCCGGCTTCATCCCACTCCGGCTGGAGGAGTGGGGACGACCGCAGGTGGAGGCCCTCCTGAGCCGCTGCGCCAGCCTGCTCTCCCCCCCTGAGGGATCCGAGGAGGAGAGTCCCCCATCTCCCCAGCGGCTTGCCGACATCCTGACGAAAACGCTGGAGGAGGGAGCCTCCCGGTTCGAACTGGCGTTGCACGCCTGGCTCCTTCTGACCGCCGGGGAGAGGGTGGAGGGGCGGATGGACCTGCTGATGCAGGCCCTGGACCGTCTGGTGGCCTCCTCCCCGGAGGAGATGTGGCTTCCTGCCGCCGCCCGCGCGGCGCTCGGCAGCATGGCGTTGAAGATGCAGCAGGAGGGACGGGTCGCGGTCGCTAAGGCGGAGGTGGAGGAGGCGTTGGAGGGGGCGTTGGAGGCGGCCCTGCCACCGCCGGAGGAGCGGCCATCCCGGCCGAGCCGGCAGGTCTTCCGGGCCCTCACCGCGCCCGGCGGCCCCCTGACCCTCTGCGGGCCCGGTCGGTACGCCTTTGCCCATCCCCTCTGGCGGGCCTGCCTGGCGGCCCGTCAGGCGGCGCCCCTGTCGCCAGAGGTCCTGATCGAGCGCCTGGACGACCCGCGCTGGCTGCCGGTGCTGGACTTCTACGCCGAGGTCGGCCAGATGGCGTCGGTGGTGGAGGCGTGGCTCTCCGAACCCGACGACCTCTGGCGGACCCGGCTTCGCACGGCTGCCCGCTGGACCGCCGTGGCTCCCCACAACGCCCCCTGGCGCAACGGGGTGATGGCCCTGCTGGCCCGCGCCTTCCTTAAACCATCGCTGCCGGTCGGGGTTCGTGAGCGATTGGCGGAGGCACTGGCGCGGACCGGCGACCCCGGCGTGCCTGTCTTACTGCGCCAGGCCCTCCAACACCCGGCGGCGAGCGTGCGGCGCACGGCCGCCCGGGCGATGGGTGTGTTGGGCCCGCGCATCGACGTGCCCACCCTGGCGGAGGTCCTGGAGGACCCGGATGAGTCGGTGCGGACGGCCGCGGCCTTCGCGTTGGGGCAGGTATCCACCCCGGCTGCCCTCCGACAATTGGTCGGTGTGCTGGTGGGGGGGGAGGAGATGCTGCGGATAGAAGCGGCCCGGGGCCTGGCCCGGGCCGGAGAGGCGGGCTGGGAGGTGCTGCGGGAGGCCATAGATGAGGAGGACTTCCTGACCCGCCGCGCCGCCGCCTACGGGCTGGGGGAGGTGAAGGCCGGTTGGGCGCGGGACCTGCTGGAGCGGGTCGCCCGCGAGGATGGACAATGGATCGTCCGCTCCGCCGCCGCTTCCGTCCTGGCCGAGATGGAGACGGCCCGGCCTTCTCCAGTTGGCCCGCCGCTGGCGATCTCCGAGATGGGCTGGCTCATCACCTGGGCGGCGGAACGCGGGGAGGGGGTCGGCGTGGGAGAGGCGGCCTTTGGTCCCCTCCTGCGTGTGCTGGAGCAGGGGGAGCCCCCGTTCCGGCGGGCGGCGGCCCAGGCATTGGGGCTGGTGGGGCGGCCGGAGCACGCCCCCGCCCTCCGGCGGGCGATGGACGACCCCGACCGGGAGGTCGCCCAAGTTGCCTCCTGGGCGTTGGAAGAGCTGGCCCGGCGCCACGACCTCTTCATTCAATAGCCGTGCCCCGCTTTCTACCCCCCGGCGGATCGGGTCCTGCCCGGCCCTCTAGTGTTTCGGGTTTCAGGTTTCGGGGTACTCACAGTGGGCGAACCTGAGACCTGGGGCTTGAAACCTGCAATTATGACGATGTGAGGAGTTGCACAATGACGGACAGCCTCGATGCTCTCTGCATCAACACCATCCGTACCCTGGCGATGGACGGGGTACAGAGGGCGAACTCCGGTCACCCTGGCATGCCGATGGGGATGGCGGACGTGGCCTACGTGCTCTGGACCCGTTTCCTCAATCACAACCCGTCTGACCCGGCCTGGCCGGACCGGGACCGGTTCGTCCTCTCGGCCGGTCACGGCTCGATGTTGCTCTACAGCCTGCTCCACCTCACCGGGTACGATCTGCCGCTGGAGGAGCTGATGCGCTTCCGTCAGTGGGGTAGCCGAACTCCGGGTCACCCCGAGGTTGGCCTGACCCCTGGGGTAGAGACCACCACGGGGCCGCTGGGGCAGGGATTTGCCAACGGCGTGGGAATGGCCATCGCCGAGCGGTTCCTGGCCGCCGCCTTCAACCGACCCGGCTTTCCCATCTTCGACCACTACACCTACGGTATCGTCTCCGACGGCGACCTGATGGAGGGGATCAGCCACGAAGCGGCCTCGCTGGCGGGTCACCTGGGCCTGGGGAAGCTGATCTATCTGTACGACGATAACAACATCTCCATCGAAGGCCTCACCGATCTGACCTTCACCGAGGACGTGGCGACCCGCTTCCGCGCCTACGGCTGGCAGGTGCTGGCGGTGGATGGGTACGATGTGGACGAGATCGACGCCGCTATCCGTGCCGCTCGGGCGGAGATGGACCGCCCCTCTCTCATCATCTGCCATACCCACATTGCCTATGGCAGCCCCAATAAGCAGGACGATGCCAGCGCCCACGGCGCGCCGCTGGGGGAGGAGGAGGTCCGGCTCACCAAAGAGGCCCTCGGCTGGCCCGCCGAGGCTATGTTCTTGATCCCGACGGAGGCGCTGGCGGTCTTCCGTCGGGCTGTGGAGCAGGGGCAGTCGGCCCAGGCCCGCTGGCAGGCGACCTTCCGGCGGTATGCCGCCGAGTATCCGGAGGAGGCTGCGCTCCTGGAGCGGTTGTGGGCGGGCGAACTGCCGGGGGGTTGGGAGGAGATGCTGCCGACCTTCCTCCCCGCCGATGGCCCTATCGCCACCCGGAAGGCCTCCGGCGCCGTCCTCAACGCCCTGGCCTCGGCTTTGCCCACCCTCATCGGCGGCTCCGCCGACCTGGCCCCCTCCAACGTGACCCGGCTCAAAGGGTATGAGAGCTTCCAGCGGGAGACCCCCGCCGGGCGGAATCTCCACTTTGGGGTGCGGGAGCACGCGATGGGGGGGATCCTCAACGGGATGGCCCTTCATGGAGGGCTCCTCCCCTACGGCGGCACCTTCCTGGTCTTCTCCGACTATATGCGTCCCTCGGTTCGCCTGGCGGCGATGATGCACCTGCCTGTGGTCTACGTCTGGACCCACGACTCGGTCTGGATCGGCCAGGACGGGCCGACCCACCAACCGGTGGAGCACCTGGCGGCCCTCCGAGCGATCCCCAACCTGCTCCTCATCCGCCCCAGCGACGCCAACGAGACCGTCGTCGCCTGGAAGGTGGCGCTGGAGCGACGGGACGGCCCTACCGGGCTACTTCTCACCCGGCAGGCGCTCCCGGTGCTGGACCGGAGCGGGATGGCCGGCGCGGAGAACCTGGTCCGGGGGGCGTACGTCCTCCGGGACGCCGCCGGTGGCTCGCCGGACCTGATCCTCATCGGCTCCGGCTCGGAGGTGCACCTGGCGCTGGAGGCCCAGGATCGGCTGATCGAGAGGGGGGTGGCGACGCGGGTGGTGAGCATGCCCAGTTGGGAGCTTTTCGACGCCCAGCCGCGTTCATATCGTGAGACCGTGCTGCCCCCCACCGTTCGCGCCCGTCTGGCCATCGAGGCTGGCGTGGGGCAGGGCTGGGAGCGGTACGTCGGTCCGGCGGGGGATGTGATGAGCGTCGAGCGCTTCGGCGCTTCGGCCCCCCATAAGGTGCTGATGGAGAAGTTCGGTTTCACCCCGGAGGCGGTGGTGGAGCGGGCGTTGCGGCTGTGTGGGGCGGGATGACGGCCTGCCCCACGAGGATGTCCATCATATTATGCGAAAGAGCAAGCCGTCTATCCGTCAGGATGGGTATGTCATTTACCGTCACGGCGTTGGGCAGCACGCAGAGGAAGCCGTGCCGGACGAGGAGCAGGTCGTCCTCTACGTTAACGGGGCGGCGCTGGTCGGCCTGATGTGCACCCCCACGCTCCTGGAGGAGCTGGCGCTGGGCTTCCTCTACAACGAGGGGCTGATCGAGGGGATGGAGGAGGTGGCCGACGTGCGGCTCTGTGGCTCGGGCCGGTGTGTGGATGTGTGGCTCCATAAGGACCTTGACCCGCCGAAGATGCGCACCATCACTTCCGGCTGTTCCGGTGGGACGACCTTCGAGACGATGCGTGAGGAGCGGGAGCCGTTGGCGTCGCAGGTGAGCATTACGCCCGCGCAGGTCGCCTATCTGATGCAGCAGTTGCATGGAGCGGCCGATCTCTACTGTGCCATAGGCGGCGTCCACACCTCCGCGCTGGCGGAGGGCGACCGGTTGATCCAGGTGGTGGAGGATGTCGGCCGCCACAACACGGTGGACAAGCTGGCGGGGTACTGCCTGCGGCGGGAGGTACCGATGCAGGACCGGATCCTGTTGACCTCCGGCCGCGTCAGTTCGGAGATGCTGACCAAGGCAGCGCGGATGGGGACGCCGGTGGTCGTCTCCCGCACCGCTTCTACCTCCCTGGCGGTCGATCTGGCCCGCGCGTGGAACGTCACCCTGATCGGCTACG
The DNA here is from genome assembly GCA_015662065.1 of Anaerolineales bacterium. Classification (GTDB taxonomy): domain Bacteria; phylum Chloroflexota; class Anaerolineae; order B4-G1; family DUEL01; genus SZUA-1492. The sequence goes on from DQUX01000268.1 coordinate 6,446, forward strand.
CCCGCGGCCGCGGCTTCCGGGTCTACGCCGGGGAGCACCGAGTTCGATGGAATGGAACCACCGATACTCCACCGACGTCTTTATCTGTGAGGCATCGCGGGGAGGCAGAGGGCGTGGAGGATCCCTAACGCCCCCCGCGATTGAAACCGACTCAGAGGAGGCTGGAAATGAAACGGTGGTTCCCTTCTTGGATGTTGTTCCTCAGCCTGGTGGCCTGTACCTCCGCGGCTACGCCCTCCCCTTCTTCCTTTTCCCCTTCCTTGTGGGACGGCGCCACGCCCATTGGGGAGATCCTGTCCGACCCCGAGGGATACGAGGGACAGGAGGTCGTGGTCGTGGCCTACTATCGGGGATGGGACCTCTTCGGCGAGGCCGGTACCGGCCCGCCCCTCACCCGCAGCGACGTAGCAGTAGCGGACCTCACCGGGGGGATCTACATCGTCTCCGGTGAGGGGTTCGAAGGAGTCGAGGGGGCCCCTCCACTGCCTCCTCACCAACCCTCGGCTACCGAGGTCCTCCTTCGGCTTCGGGGCGTGGTGCGCATCGGCC
>DQUX01000141.1 GCA_015662065.1 Anaerolineales bacterium
AGAAGCCCGCGAAGGCGGGCTTGGCTACCCGTAGCCGCGGCTTTCAGCCGCCAGGCGGAAAGGGTCCAACCGATCACAACCACCTTGGTAAGGTAGTAGGGTCCGGCGGCTTTGCGCTGCCGCGAAAAAGGGGACAGGCAGACCGCCTGTCCCCCTCTCTCTCGCCGGGCCGGCGACCTGCTACGCTCCTCCTTCTTCCTCCCCAGGTTGGAGCACCTGGTCGATGATCCCGTACTCCGCCGCCTGCTGCGCCGTCATATAGAAATCCCGATCGGTGAAGCGCTCGATCTGCTCCTCGGAGAGGCCGGTGTGTTTGATCAGCAGTTCGTTTAGCAGTGACCGCATACGCAGGATCTCCCTGGCCGCGATCTCGATGTCCGTCGCCTGGCCCTGCACCCCGCCCAGGGGCTGGTGCAGGTGGATAGTGGCGTGGGGCAGGGCGAACCGTCGCCCCTTGGTGCCGGCCGTCAGGAGCACCGTGCCCATACTGGCCGTCATCCCCACGGCGTAGGTGGCGATGGGCGCGGTCAGCATCTGCATGGTATCGTAGATCGCCAGGCCAGCCGGGATCGCCCCGCCTGGAGAGTTGATGTATATGGAAATCTCCCGCTCCGGGTCCTCCCGCTGGAGGAACAGGAGTTGCGCCACGATCAGGTTCGCCACCTGATCGGTGATAGGCGTGCCCAGAAAGACGATGCGCTCCCGCAGGAGCAGGGAGAAGATGTCATAGGCCCGCTCTCCCCGCCCTGTGGACTCGATGACCATTGGGATCAGGTCGTGCAGCTCCATATTAGCCCTCCTTCGATCCCGCCTCCGGCTCCAGCTCTCCTCGGGCGATGGCGACCAACCGCTCGGTCACCTTCTCCATCAGGAGATCGTTGCTCAGGACCCGACGGATTGCCTCCGTCTGAAGCCGTTCCCGGGCCTCGTCCGCCCGGTCGCCCCACGACCGGCTGAGCTCGGCGATGTGCCGATCCACTTCCTCCTCGCTCACCTCCAGGCCCTCCACCTCCACCACCTTCGCCAGCACCAGGGTGCGCCGAATCCGCTCCTCCGCCTGGGAGCGAAGTTCCTCCCGTAGCTGTTCATCGTCCTTGTCGACCACCCTCAGGTAGTCGGGCAGGCTCATCCGCAACTCCTGCTGCACCCGTCGCTCCAACCGCTCCACGAGTTCGTCCAGTTCCTCTTCCACCGTGTCCGGCGGGTATTCGACCCGCGCCTGCTCCACCACCGCCTGGATCACCTGCTGGACGTACTCCTCCTCCGCCGCACGCCGCTTCCTTCGCCGAAGCCGGTCCTTGGTGTCCTCCCGCAGTGCCTTCAGGCTGTCGAAGCCCCCCACCGTCCGCGCCAGATCGTCATCCAGGTCGGGCAGGACCCGTTCGAAGAGGCGTATGAGGCGGACGCTGAAGTCCCCCTCCTCATACGGTTGGCCATCGGGTATCCTCAGGCGGAAGGTCCGCTCCTCCCCCACCACCATTCCCTCCAGGGCCTGGTGGAAACCGGGCACAGGGCGGTCGCTCCCGGGGTCCAGGAGGATCTCGATCTCCTCATCTCGCAGGAAAACCGTGCCGTCCTCGGCGCGGCCCTCGACACCGATGACCAGGACATCCCCCGCCTGCGCCGCTCGATCTTCCACCGGCGTCAGCACGGCGTTCTCCTGCCGCAGTTGCTCCAGGACCTCCTCGACTTCCTCTTTGGTCACCTGGGCCCGGGGAGGCTTGATACGCAACGAGCGGTAGTCCCCCAGCTCCACCACGGGGGGCAGGGGAACGATGAAGGTGAAGCGGAGGGGAGCGGCTTCCCTCTCCAGCAGAGTGGCGGGGGCGTAGGGGATGATCTCCTCCCGCCGGAGCGCCTCCAGATAGACCAATCCGACCAGGGCCTCGGCAGCCTCGCGCCGGATCATGTCCTCGCCGTACCGTTGGACGATGATGCGATAGGGGGCTTTGCCCTTGCGGAAGCCGGGGATGTTGGCCTCTCGGGCGATCCGCCGGGCGGCCCGCTGCATCTCCTGCTGTACCCGTTCCTCCGGGACCTCGATGGTCAGCCGGACCTGGCGCGCTCCCGCCGGCTCTGCGGTGATCTTCAGCTCAGGTTCCTCCATAGGATGCTCGTTCTCCTTGACAGATTTCACATAACATAAATCTGCGGGGCGCGGTGGGCGCCCCGGTCGATGGGGAAGGCGGGATTCGAACCCGCACGGGTTGCCCCACGTGATCCTAAGTCACGCTCGTCTGCCCATTCCGACACTTCCCCTCGCACATACCGCTCCGGGCCGAACCCGGTCGGGGTTATTATAAACCGGAGCGGGCATTCCTGCAAGGGAAATCTCCCCTGGTGATTGCCCACATCTCACCCCAGAGCACATAGAAAACACAAAAATTTCCTATCTCAGTGTCCTCGTGCCCTGTGGTGAAAAAACGATCACCTTGAATAGACGTCTGCATACTTATGGGTAATCACCAATGCCCACAGATTGACCGTTCCCACCGACGATGTTACAATGGCCGAGGAGGACCTGCAATGGCCGGGGATAACCCTCTGTTCCGACCAGCCTGCACGCTCTGCGGCGTGAGCGACCGCCCTGTCGCCTCCAACCTGGGCGTGTGCCTGGAGTGCATCCGCCGTAGTCCCCAGGAGGCATTGACGGTGGCGGAGGCTGCCCACGCCGCCGCCCGCCTCCCTTTCGGCCTGCCCCCCACCCCGCCCCGTGCCGAGGGGGGCGTCCGGTGCGGCCTCTGCGTGCAGGACTGTGTCATCGGTGAGGGGGAGCGGGGCTTCTGCGGCCTGCGGGAGGTCCGGGGAGGGAAGCTCCGTCACCTCGCCGGCACCCCCAGGGCAGGCCTACTCCATTGGTACCGCGACCCCCTCCCCACCAACTGCGTCGCCGCCTGGGTCTGCCCCGGCTCCCGCCAATGGGGCAAACACAACCTGGCCGTCTTCTACAGCGCCTGCACCCTCGACTGTCTCTACTGCCATAACTACCACTTCCGGGAGGCCGACCCGGTCCGATCGGCGAAGCTGACCGCCCGCGGGCTGGCCGATAGCGCTAACCGGCGCACCTACTGCGTCTGCTACTTCGGTGGCGACCCCGCCAGCCAGATGGCGCACGCCCTGGCCGCCGGCCGGCTCCTGGCCGAGCGGGGGGTCGTCGTCTGCTGGGAGACCAACGGCAGCGGTCATCCCCGGTTGATGGACCGGGCCCTCGACCTCTCCCTCGCCACCGGCGGCTGCGTCAAGTTTGACCTCAAGGCCTACGACGAGAACCTCCACCGCGCCCTCACCGGGGCCAGCAACCACCGCACTTTGGAGAACTTCGCCCGCGCCGCCGCCCGCTTCGACGAGCGGCCCGACCCGCCCCCCGTGGTCGCCAGCACCCTGCTGGTGCCGGGCTACGTGGACGCCGAGGAAGTGGGCCGCATCGCCCGCTTCATCGCCGGGTTCGACCCGCGTATCCCTTACAGCCTGCTGGCCTTCGCCCCCCAGTTCTATTTCCACGACCTGGGGTATACCACCCGCCGCCACGCCGAGGAGGCGGAGGCGGCCGCCCGCGCGGCCGGCCTCACCCGCGTGCGCGTCG
>DQUX01000178.1 GCA_015662065.1 Anaerolineales bacterium
CGGCAGCCTCGGTCTCGTAGACCGAGAGCCGGCCGACCGGCCCGTTGTCTTGCCTCGGCCAGCATATTCTGTTGTTATTGTGCAACAACTCTATTGATCATTGTTCTCCTGACCGCCTGCCAGCCCCTCACCGTCACCCGGGAGCCGGTCACCTTGCATGTGGTGGCTTCCGACGCCTGTGGGCCGTTGATGGAGGAGCTGGCCAGGGCCTATCAGACGGAGCGGCCGTGGGTGACGGTGCGGGTGGAGGTATTCGACACAGCGGCCGCGTTGGACCGGCTGCGGGCAGGCGGGGCCGACCTGGCGGCTATCTCTTGGGCGGGAGAGGATGCGCGCTCTCTCTGGACGGCCCCCTTCGCCACCGATACCATCGCCGTCATCGTCCATCCCGCCGTTCCCGCCGAGGAGATCGGCCTGGCCGAGTTGCGGGAGGTCTTTCGAGGGCGCACCGGAGAGTGGTCCGACGGCACGCCCGTTCAGGTGGTCAGCCGGGAGGCGGGGTCGGGGGTGCGGGCCATCTTCGAGACGGTGGTGATGGGCGGCTACGACGTGACCCTGACCGCGTTGGTGGTGCCGGATACCGCGGGGGTGCTGGAGGCCGTGGCGATTACCCCGGGGAGCATCGGTTACGTCCCCCAGGGCAGGTTGGGAGATGGCGTGCGGGTGCTTCCCATTGAGGGGAGGCAGCCCCGTCCCACCGCCCCGGAGGGCTATCCGCTGGCCCATCCCCTGCTTCTGGCCGTTCCGGCAGAGCCCGTCGGTGAGGTTCGGGCTTTCATCCAGTGGATTCTGGGGCCGCAGGGGCAGCAGCGGGTGGCCCGTCGCCTTGGACAACCCCCCTGAGTCATCGTCGGCGTGTCTTCTCTTGTAACCGTTTTGTAACGGTACCATGCTGGTGTGTTTAGCGTGAGTTGTGTTATAATAGGAACTAGCCAGCGCTGGGGATCAGAGGTGGATCGATGCGTCAAACGGTCATTCTGTACATCGAAGACAACCCGGAGAACCGGCTTCTTGTGCGACGGGTGCTGGAGGCGGAGGGATATGCCGTGGTCGAGGCCGTTGATGGTCCTTCTGGCCTGGAGAAGGCCCGCCAATCACCGCCCGACCTGATCCTTTTGGATATCAACCTGCCGGAGATAGACGGGTACCAGATAGTCAGCCGGCTGCGGAGCACGCCCGGCCTGTCCGACGTGCCGATCGTCGCCCTCACCGCCAACGTGATGCGGGGGGATCGGGAGCGAACCCTGTCGGCTGGCTGCGATGGATACATCCAGAAGCCCATTGACGTGGACACCCTGCCGGAGCAGGTGGCCTCTTTCCTTCGCGCGAGGGCTGGGTAGGAGACGGCCATCGGCCGAGTCGGAGCAGAGAGAGGGATGGACCCCCGAGATGCCACCGTTCTCGTCATAGAGGACAATCTGAACAACTTTCTGCTGATCGCTCGTCTCCTGGCCTATCTGGGGGTTCAGCGGTGTGAATGGAAAGCCTCTGGCTGGCAGGTGCTGGAGTTTGCCGAGTCGCTTCCTGAGGTGGACCTGATTCTGATGGATATCATGCTCCCGGAGCGGGATGGGTACGAGGCGCTGAGCTTGCTCCGGGCTGAGCCTCGTTTTAGTAACACGCTCATCGTCGCCGTCACCGCGGACTCCAGCCAGGAGAACTTGGACCGGGCCCGTCGTGCCGGGTTCGATGGTTTCATCGGTAAGCCGCTAGACCCCGATCGCTTTCCAGAGCAGATTCGGCGGGTTCTGCGCGGGGAGCCGGTCTGGGAACTTTCGTGAAGGCGATTGGGCGGTTAGCGACCGCCGGATCGAGCCGGAACAGTGAAGGGCGGGTCTCCGCGCCTGTGGTATCCTTCCATAGGTAACGGGCGTTTGCGGGAGACCCGTTTGCTTTCTTGTCGTTTGGGCAGAAGTGAGATGGGCACAAGCCAGGCGGCGACAGGGCCGGAAGTGCCGGGCGTGGGAATGCGGGGTGGCCTGGGCCGCACGCTCCTGACCGCCTTCCTGGTCCTGGCAATCCTGCCCCTCAGCATCGTCAGTTGGTACGCGACCGATCGCAGCCGTCTGAACATTCAAGAAGAGGTGATCGGGAAGTTGGCCTCAATAGCGGCGTTGAAGGAAGCCCAGATCTCCCGCTGGGTGGAGGAACAGGCCACTGCCCTGGTCGGATCTGGGCTTATCTCCCCGGTGGAGGAGGCCGTGCAGGCGGCGAGTGCTGGATCGGGTGAGGCCCGCGTCCACCTGGCGGCGGCGGCCCGTCAATGGGCCGTTGCCGATGTGGCCCTGTTGAGCCCGGAGGGGCGGGTGGAGTGGGCTGGAGACGCCGCCTGGGAGGGGGATGTGCTGCCCCTGCCCCACAACCCGGGCCTGACGACGGGGGTCTTGGTGGCGCAGGCATCGCTGGATCTAGGCGGCCGGGGGGGGCTGGTGCTGGTCGGCCCGCTCCCTCTTGACGGCCGTTGGCCCTACCTCGCCGCCCGCGTTTCGCCGGAGGGGTTGGCCCGTATCCTGGAGGAGACGGCCGGCCTGGGGCAGACGGGGGAGACCTACCTGGTGGATCGCTTCGGTATGGCCCTTCCCCAGGGGCTGCGGCTATCCGGCCCCGCCGTCCAGGCCGCCCTCTCCGGTGAGGAGCGGGAGGGGCTGTACGAGAACTACGAGGGGGTGCCTGTCATCGGCGTGTACCGGTGGCTCCCGGCCCTTGGACTGGCCCTCTTCGTCGAGCAATCCCAGGAGGAGGCCTTTGCCGGCAACGACAGCGTCGCCGCCGCCGTCATCGCCGCGACCTTAGGCGTGGCCCTGGTCACCGCCGCCATCGCCGCCTTCGTCACCCGCCAGGTCATCCGTCCTGTCGTCCGCCTGACGGAATCGGCCCTCCGCATCGCCGAGGGCGATCTCTCCCAGCGGGTGGAGGTCACCTCCCGGGACGAGATCGGCATTCTGGCCCACGTCTTCAACCGTATGGCGGGGGACCTGCAGGTGCTTTACGACGACCTGGAGGCGAAGGTCGCCGAGCGGACCGCCTTGTTGCAGGAGGCCAACTACTGGGCGCAGCGGCGGGCCATCCAGATGCAGGCCAGCCTGGAGGTCGGCCGGGCGATCACCTCCGTCCTCGATCCCGACCGGCTCCTGGAGCGGGTGGTCCGGGTGGTGCGGGATCGTTTCGTGTATTCCTACGTAGCGGTCTACACGGCCGGCGGGACGGAGGAGCCCCTCTACCTGCGGGCCTCCGCCGGGGAGCCCGATCCCTTCCACGGGGAACGCATCCCGGCGGGCCTGCCGGGGGTGGTGGGACGGGCCTTTCGGAGAGGGACGGCGGTGGTGGAAAGCCGCACCGTCCCCGTCATGGTCGGCCCTCCGGCCTCCTACACCCGCTCGGAGGTGGCGCTGCCGCTGCGGCTGGGGGACCGCACCTTGGGCGTGCTGGATGTCCAGACCACCGACGAGGAGGGCTTCGACCAGGACGATGTCTCCGTCCTTCAGAACGTCGCCAACCAGATCACCATCGCCCTGGAGAACGCCCGCGCCTATGCAGTGGAACGGGAGGCGGTCGAGCGGCTGCGGGAGCTGGACCAATCCAAGCGCCGTTTCCTGGCCAATATGTCCCACGAGCTGCGCACCCCTCTCACCAACATCATCGGCTTCTCCCGGTTGATGTTGAAGGGCATCGACGGCCCGCTGACGGAGCGGCAACAGACCGATCTGGAGATCATCTATCATAACGGTCGACACCTTCTGGGCCTGATCAACGACCTGCTGGACATCTCTCAGATCGAGGCCGGGTTGATGGAGCTGGAGTTTCGGGAAGTGGACCTGGCCGACCTGATCCGCAGCGTGATGGCCACCGCCAGTGCGCTGGTGCGGGACAAGGAGGTAGCCCTGCGGGAGGAGGTGGCGTCGGACCTGCCAGTGGTGCGGGCCGACCCCGTGCGCATCCGGCAGGTGCTGTTGCGGCTTCTGGCCAACGCCGCCAAGTTCACCAGTCAGGGGGAGATCCGGGTGCGGGCCTGGGCCGACGCGGGGCTGGTCTACGTCAGTGTCAGCGATACCGGCATCGGCATTCCCCCGGTGGATAGGGAGCGGATCTTCGAGCGATTCGAGCAGGGCGTCCTGGAGAACGGGCGTCGGCCCGACGGCGCAGGACTGGGGTTGGCCCTGAGCAGGGAGTTCGTGGAGATGCACGGGGGGGAGATCTGGGTGGAGAGCGAGGTGGGGAAGGGGTCCACCTTCACCTTCAGCCTGCCGCTCCAGCCCCCTCCAGAGAAACGGGTCTAAGGGTAAGAGGCGGAGAGTTCCAAATGACCAGAGTGATTGCTGTCGCCAATAACAAGGGGGGGGTGGCGAAGACCACCACCTGTCTTTCACTGGGGGGCAGCCTGGCCGAGCAGGGACGGTTGGTGCTGCTGGTGGACCTGGACCCCCAGGGTCACCTGACCGCCTCACTGGGCCTGGATCCGGAGTCGTTGCGCCGCACGGTGGGTGATGTGTTGCTCGGCCAGAGCTCCCTGGTCGCCGTCAGCCGCGAGACCCCGGTGGGCGGCCTGGACCTGGTGCCGGCCAATCAGGAACTCGTGATTCTGGATAAGGTGCTGTATAAGCGGCCGGGCTATGAGAGCCGCCTGCAGCAGGACCTGGAGCGTATGGAAGACGGTCTCTACGACTTTGTCCTGATGGACTGCCCGCCAGCCTTCGGCACGATGACGTTGAACGCGCTGACGGCGGCCGATCTGCTCGTCATCCCCATCCAGTGTGAGTACTACTCTGTGCGCTCCCTCCGCCAGATGCTGAGCTTGGTCAGCCTGGTGCGGCGCAAGACCAACCCTCGGCTCAGTTATCGGTTGTTGGTGACGATGTACGACGTGCGCAACCGGGTCCATCGGCTGATCATGCATTATCTGCGGGCCCGTTTCTCCAACGCGCTGTTCCAGACCGTCATCCAGGTGGACACCCGGCTGCGAGAGAGCCCGGCCTTTGGGCTGCCGGTGACCCGATACGCGCCCCGCACCCGGGCCGCCCACCAGTACCGCGCCCTGGCCCAGGAACTGAGCGCCCATCTGTTGCCTGCGATCCCGATGGCGACGCAGGCAGCCGGGGGAGAGCCACTGCCCACCCAGGAGTCCGCCGCATCGGTATCGCCCCCCACCCGGGGCACCAAGGAGTAGAGACGGGAGCGAGAGGTCCATGAGCGAAGAGAGGCTGAGACGTTCTCTGGAGGAGTTGTTTTCCGATATTTCCCTGCCGGAGCCGGAGGGGGAGGCCCCACGGGAGGCGAGACTACCGCCGCCGGAGCCGGAGGGGGAACCGGAGCCAGCACCCCCGTCACCGGAGAAACCGGTTGAGCCAGCGAGGAGGCGAATCTCGCCCGCTGCCTTCCTCTCGGGCCTGCGCGCGCCGCGCCTCGTCGTTCCGGCGGAGGAG
>DQUX01000189.1 GCA_015662065.1 Anaerolineales bacterium
ACTGCGCGAGATGAGGATGAATCGAGCTTTCAGAGAATCTAAGAGGAGGAGAAAATGTCTGCCAAGAAGTGGTACCTGGTGGCTGCTGCAGTGGTGCTGGGTGGGCTGCTGATCACCGCCTGCCAGCCTCAGGTGCAAACCGTCGTCGTCACGGCCCCGCCCGAGGAGGTCGTGGTCGAGGTGACCGTCCCGGTCGAGGTGACGCCGGAGGAGGAGGGGCTGGAAGCGCAGTGCACCTACAACGCCTACCGCATGGGCTGGGTGATGGACTACTCCGACGCCAACAACATCGTCAACGAGGTCTTCCACCCGGATTCGCCGTTCCAGTACACTTTCTGGGACGATGAGACCTTCCGCAGCCTGGTGGACCAGGCGCTGGTGGAGACCGATGCGGCGGCCCGTGAGGCGCTGTGGCAGCAGGCGGAGCAGATCCTGGTCACCGACTACGCGGCGGTCATTCCCATCTTCCACTACGACCGCACCGGCCTGGTGAACCCCGACATCGAGTATGAGTTTCCACCCTTCGGTGCGCCCCACTACATGAAGTGGCGGCTGCCTGAGGGTCGGGACACCCTGCGGGTCCGCCTGGCCACCGAGCCGCCCACGCTGGACGTCAACCTGGCCACCGACACCACCTCCCACGCGATCCTGAACCAGCTGATGGAATCCCTCTACCGCTACACTGGCGACGGCACCATCGAGCCGGCGGGCGCCGAGTCCTACGAGGTCTCCGAGGACGGCACGGTCTACACGGTGTATCTGCGGCAGGACGCCACCTGGTCCGACGGCGAGCCGGTGCTGGCCCAGCACTACGTGGACGGGATTCTGCGCCTCCTGAACCCCGAGACGGCGGCGGAGTACTCCTACGTCATGTGGTACATCTCCGGCGCTGAGGCCTACAACCTGGGTGAGACCGACGATCCCTCCACCGTGGGCGTCCGCGCGGTGGATGACTACACCCTGGAGTTCACCCTGGATAGCCCCCAGGCCTTCTTCGACAGCATCCTGGCCTTCTTCACCACCTACCCGATCCGCCTGGACGTCATCGAGGAGTACGGCGACCTGTGGACCGAGCCGGGGAACTTCGTGGGGAACGGCCCGTACGTGCTGACCGAGTGGGCGCACGAGGACCACGTCACCGTCGAGAAGAACCCCAACTACCACGACGCCGACGCGGTGACCATCGAGCGGGTGGAATACCCCATCATCGTCGAGGACTCCACGGCGCTGGCCGCCTACGAGCGGGGCGAGCTGGACACCTCTGGCTACCCCAGCGAGGAGCTGCCGCGCATCCTGGAGGAGATGCGCGAGCACTTCGTCCGCATACCGCGCCCCGGCACCTACTACGTCGGCCTGAACACCGCCCTGGGCGCGACCCAGAACCTGAACTTCCGCAAGGCCCTGGCCTCCGCCATCGACAAGCGGGCGATCCTGGACGCGGTGCTCAATATGTCCTGGCGGCTGGATGCCTGCGGCGTGATCCCGCCGGAGATCCCCGGCTATCAGGGCTGCGGCAACGTCGGCTACCAGTTCGACCTGGAGGCGGCGCAGGGGTACCTGCAGGCGGCTATGGAGGAGATGGGCGTCGAGGAGCCGGGTGACATCACCATCCAGCTCTGGTTCAACCGGGGCAACGAGGACGTCATCGAGTCCGTCGAGGAGCAGTGGGAGACCAACCTCGGCATCAAGGTCAACGTGGTCAACATGGAGTGGGGTGCCTACCTGGAGGTCCTCGACTCCTGCAACGACTAGCTTCCGGGCTAACCGGGCTCTGGGGGCTCCCGCGAGGGGCCCCCAGAGTCCCTCCCCGGATGGGAGAGCTGCCCACGAATGTGGCCACGAGTGCGTGAATCGCGGGGCCGGAACCCCCGAGGATTGTGGACCTGGGGGTCTTGCCCCCCCGGTTCGCGGATTGGTGGCCGGATTTGTGGTCGGTTCTGAAAAAGAATCCTGAGGAGAGTTGAGAGATGCAGCGGTTTATTCTACGACGAGTCTTGTGGAACATCCCGGTGTTGATCCTGATCACTGTCGTCACCTTCGGGATGATGCAGATCGTGCCGGGCGGGCCCTTCACGGCGGGCAGCTCCGGGCGACCGGTCCCGCCGGAGATCCGGGCCAATATGATGGCCAAATATGGGCTGGATAAGCCGGTCTGGCAGCAATACCTGAATTATATGCGCCGGCTGCTTTTCCACTTCGACTTCGGTCCCTCCCTGCGGCGGCCCGGCCGGACGGTCAACCAGATGTTGTTCGGCGGCAACTACCTGGTGGATGTGCTCCGGGAGCGGCTGCGGCTCACCTTCGGCACGGCGGCCAGTTCGATGACTTTCGCCGATCCCCCGCGCCTTACGGACTCCTCCGCGCTGGTAGTGAAGACCAACGGGGAGGTAGTGGGGTACATTGCCATCTCCTGGCACGACCGGTTGGAGGCGGTGAAACGCTTCGTGACGCTGGCACCGGTGATGGTGTCGGCCCAGGTAGGGTTGGTCTCCGTCGCTCTCGCTCTCATCGTCGGCATCCCTCTAGGCATCGTCTCCGCCCTGAAACAGAACTCCCTGATCGACTACATCGCTATGTTCATCTCAATGCTGGGGGTCTCGATTCCCAACTTCATCCTGGGCATCGGGCTGATCCTGGTCTTCGCCTTGAGCCTGGAGTGGTTGCCCACCTATGGCTGGGGGGAGAGCTGGAAGCAGGTGATCATGCCGGCCATCACCCTGGGCACCGCCGGTATGGCCTTCATCGCTCGATTGACGCGGGCCAGCATGCTGGAGGTCATCCGAGCCGACTACATCCGCACCGCCCGGGCCAAGGGGCTATCGGAACGGGTGGTCGTCCTGCGGCACGCCTTGAAGAACTCCCTGATCCCCGTCACCACCGTGTTGGGGCCGATGATGGCTGCCTGGCTCACCGGTTCCTTCCTGGTAGAGTGGGTCTTCTCCATCGGTGGGATCGGCAAGTTCTTCGTCAGCGCCGTCACCGACCGGGATTACACCCTGATCATGGGCACGATCCTGATCTACTCGGTGGCCCTGGTGCTGTTCAACCTGATCGTGGATATCGCTTACGGCTTCATTGACCCGCGCATCCGGTTTGATTAGGCGGGGCGCGGACGGGGAAGTAAGGAGTGGATGATGGATATAAGTGCTTCGGAACGACGCCGACGGGAGGAGGAAGCCCACTTCGCCGAGCGGGGCGTGAGCCTCTGGCAGGATGCCTGGCATAGGTTGCTGCGCAACCACATGGCGGTGGCAGGGCTGGCCTTCGTGGGGCTCCTGGTCTTCTGCTTTATCACCGCCGATTTCGTGCCCCCCTACAGCTACCGGGAGGCCGACTACGAGAACACCCGCATCGGCCCTCGCTGGCCGGATCACATCTTCGGCACCGATAAGCTGGGGCGGGATGTCTTCAGCCGGGTGTGGTGGGGCACGCGGGTCTCCCTGACCGTCGCCGTCATCGGCTCGCTGACCTCGCTGATCATCGGCATCACCTACGGGGCGATCTCCGGCTATCTGGGTGGCCGGATAGATAACCTGATGATGCGCTTTGTGGATGTGATGTATGGGTTTCCTACTCTGCTGTTTATCATCCTTATTATGGTGGTCTTGCCCTCGGAGAGCGCCATCCAGGGCATGGTCAACATCTTCATCGCCATCGGTGTGGTGGGATGGATGGGGATGGCCCGTCTCATCCGAGGCCAGTTCCTCTCCCTGCGGGAGAAGGAGTTCGTCCTGGCGGCGCGGATGGTGGGGGCCGGCAGCGGGCGGATCATCTCCCGTCACCTTCTGCCCAACAGCCTGGGCCCGGCCATCGTGTCGCTGACGCTGGGCATCCCCGGCCTTATCCTCACCGAGGCGACTCTCAGCTTCATCGGCCTGGGGGTTCCGCCCCCCTACCCCAGTTGGGGTCAGATGGTCTCTGAGGGCTGGCGCGGCCTGCGGGCCACCCCCCACCTGACCATCTTCCCGGGACTGGCCATTACTCTCACGATGCTGGCCTTCAACTTCCTGGGGGATGGGCTGCGGGATGCGTTGGACCCGACGATGCGAGGCACCGCGCTGGTTGCCGCAGCGCGGCGGAAGAAGCGACGGGCGAGGAGGGCGGCGCGCAAAGCAGCTGCCAAGGTCACCTAGTACTTCACCAACGTGAATTTGAATGGACGGGCCTCTCCTGCCCGGTGACCGGTAGGGCGCAGCACCGCTGCGCCCTACTGGCCGCAGGCCACAAGCGGCAAAGCCGTCCTTCGGCGGCCCCCTCCCCTTTGTACGGGCAGGAGAAGCCCGCGAAGGCGGGCTTGGCTACCCGTAGCCGCGGCTTTCAGCCGCCAGGCGGAGAGGGTCCAACCGATCACAACCGCCTTGGTAAGGTATAAGAGCACATCTGGAAATTCCATCACGAATGGCACGAATGGGGCAAACCCCACGAATTTGCTCCGTCCCGCAGCGGTGGTATACTCCCTCCGATGGAGTCCCGATCGCGTCCAGGCAGACCCAGATGGCTCCCGCCGCTCCTGCTGCTGGCGGTCACGCTCCCCCTCTACTTGGCCTTCCGCAGCATCTCCCTGGACGACTTCGACGCCTACAGCTTCGCCCTGGCGCTGGAGCACTTCAACCTAGACCTGCAGCAGCCCCAGCCCCCGGGCTTCCCCGTCTATGTCTTCCTGGGGCGGATTCTCTTGCCCCTCGCTGGCGGTCCGAGGGCCGCGCTAACGCTCTTGAGCGGCCTCAGCGGCGCGGCCATCGCTCTGGTCGTCTACGGGCTGGGGCGGGCCGCCGACCCCCGGCGGTCGCTCACCGGGGTTGGCGGCGCGTTGCTGGTCGCCCTCTCGCCGATGGGGTGGCTCGCGGCGGAGAAGGCCCTCAGCGATGCGCCGGGGCTGGCGCTGACCCTGCTGGCCCTCTGGCTCCTCTGGCGGGGGCGGGGCGACCTGGGCCGGCTGGGGTTGGGCAGCCTCGTCGCCGGCCTCAGCCTGGGGCTGCGCCCTCAGAACGGCCTCCCGGTCCTGCTCCTCCTGGTCGGGTTGACCATTCGTCATCTGGCGCGTCGCCGCTCCCTCCTTCCCCTCGCCTGGGGTGCTCTGCCGTTCCTGCTGGGAGCGCTGGCGTGGCTCGTACCCACGCTACAGGCGGTGGGGGGGCTCCCCGCCTATCTGGCCCACCTCGCCGCCCACTCTGCCCACGTCCGCCAGGCCGACTCGCTGCTGGCGACGGGACTCCCTCTGCCCGCCGCCCTCCGCGCCCGGGCCCTGGCCTTCGCCGACACCCTCCTTCTCCACACCGTCGGCGTGGATCTCTCGGGCGGGTGGGGATGGGCGGAGGGTATCCGGGGCCTGGCCCTGGCGCTGGTGGTGGTGCCGGGGCTGGTCCGGGCCGGCTGGCGTCGGTGGGAGACGGGGCTGCTGGCCGTATGGCTGGCGTTGGCTGCCGGGCAAGTCTTCCTCCTGGAGACGTTGGACCGCCCCCGGCTGATGCTGCCGCTGCTGCCGCCGCTGGCGCTCCTGGTCGCCCGGGGATGGGCCCGGATGCGCCGCCCTCGTTTCCTAGCCCCCGCCGCGCTGGTCGGTGCGGCGTTCGCCCTCCTTACTCAGGGGGTCCCGCTGGCCGCCCAACTGGCCTCCGTGCCGGCCCCGCCTGCCCAGGCCGCCGCCTATATCGCCGCCCACTATCCCCCTGGTGAGACAGTGGTGGCGGCGGCCGGCTCCTTCCGCGCCGCCCAGGTGGAGCTGCCCGCCTACCGGCTGCTCTACCTCTACACCTTCGATCCCGCCGCCGCCCGCGTGGCCACGGAGGCGATCCCCTATATCGCCGTCCTCGACCGGGATCAGTTCCCCGAGGAGGCGATGGCCGTCCTGAGCGACGACGGCCGGTACGTGCCGCTGGAGGATCGCACCTTCGGTCGTGACCCCCGAGTCCATACCCAGCATGACCGGGTCCGCCTGCAGGTGCTGACCCCCGCCGACCGGCTCCCGCCCCAGGCGCTGGCCCTCCCGCCGGGGGGCTGCGTGGACGTTGGCGGGCCGGAGGACGGGCGGTATCTGGATCGGGGCTGGTATCGGCCGGAGGAGATCGGTGGGGTGGGAGGACGGTGGGCCGGAAGCGGTCTCACCGCCACCGTCCGGCTCTACCTGGAGCCCGGGCGGGTCTACCGGATTCGTCTGCGCGCGCTGGCCTATCCCGCCGGTCAGCAGGTGGCCGTCCGCATCAATCGCTGGGAGGTGGCCCGCTTATCGCTGGCCCAGGAGTGGGCCGAGTACACCGTCTCCCTCCCCGCCTCCCACGTCTCCCCGGGGGAGGTCACTCTGGTCGAGTTGGTCCACGCCCGCCAGGCGACTCCCTTCGCCGAGACTGGCGGGGCCAGTTCCGACCGCCGCCCGCTGACCGCGGCCTACGACTGGATCTGCGTGGCTGTTGACAGCCAGCCCTAGCCGGGTTACAATAAAACCGCCTGCCTTCTCCTCAGCGCCGTCCCGCCCACCCACGAGAGGACCTGTCGGTGGCGCGCCCCTCTACTCCTCTCCGGAGAAGTGGCCAGGGGGAAGGAACATACAGGTGATTACGCCCTTTGCGCTTTGCGGTTCGATGCGAGCCCCAGGCGATCGGCAACACCGGAGAGGGAGACCGTCCAATGTCGCATCAGCATAAAACCCTCGCTTCGAAGGCTCCAAGCGGGTCTGCGACCCGCGTCTCTGGTCGAAGGCTACCATTTTCAGCCTAAATCGGGGGTCACAGACCCCCTCAGAGCATAATGTGACATCGTCGAACGACTCGGATTTAAGGAGGGGCCCATGCCCAGCAAGATCGGAATCCACGGTATTCGTCCCAACCGGATCGGTGCCTTCATCGAGAAGGTCGTCGCCGCCGGTGCGCACGTCGCCACCGTCAAATCGGTGGACGACCTGGGGTGGCTGGCCCACGTCAAGCAGGTCAGCCCAGAAACAGTGACGGTAGGGCGGGTCAACAGGGTGGTGGACATCCCGTTGGCGGGGGACCTGCGCAAGGAGGTCCGCGAGGCCCTCGAGCAGGTGCTCCCCCAGTGGGAGGCAAACCGGGAGTCGGTGGACTACTGGGAGGTGATCAACGAGATGGACCCTCCCTCGGTGGACGGCCACCGCAAGTTGGCGGAGGCGATGTTTCATTTTATGGACCTGGCCGAGGCTGAGGGGTTCAAGCTGGCGCTCTTCTCCTACAGTATGGGGGTCCCGGAATGGGAGGAGATGGAGGCGATCGTCGAGACGGGGGTGTTCGCCCGGGCCAAGCAGGGGGGGCACATCTTCGCTCTACACGAGTACGGCAATCCCATCAACGTCTGGTTCGGCGATCCCATCCCGCCCCGACCGCCACACCCGGAGCGGGGTCCCCTGGCCTGCCGCTACCGCTGGTGGTACGACGAGTTCCTGACCCCCCGGGATGAGGTCATCCCGCTGGTAATCAGCGAGGCCGGCACCGCGTTGGGCATCAAGGAGCTGGGGCTGACGCCCCGTCAATGGGTGGATCAGATCGTCTGGTACGATGAGCGGTTGCGGGAGGACCCCTACGTCATCGGCTGCCATCTCTTCACGGTGGGGCCGGTCCATCCCTGGTTTCACTTCGACTACGAGGACGCCCTCGATCTGCTGGCGGAGCGGATCATCGCCCTTAAGGATGAGCCGAACCCCATCCGGGAGGTGGAAGGGGGGGAGGGGCCGGAGAAGCCGGACGTCCCTCTGAAGCCCCGGACCCCCTACGAGCGGCACTACCTCCTGCTGCCCCCCGGAGCTGGCTGGGAGTGGGTGGAGGCCTGTCGGGGCTACTGGGAGAAGTTTCGGGTGACCATCGGCGGCAGCGCCGACGACGCCGGGTGGGGGCCGGGCCTGAAGGCCCGCATCGTCACCGCCGTCAATCCCCAGCGATGGCCCACCGACCTGAGGGAGTTCCTGAATGCCCACTACCCCGGCTCCACCTACGACCCCATCCGCGCCGAGACGCCGCAGAAGTTGAAGGCGATCCTGGACCGGCGGGTGGAGGAGGACAAGCGGTTGGGGTAGGGGGGGCGTCAGTAGAGGACGTGGGCCAGGAATTCCTTCGTCCGCTTCTCCTTTGGTGAGGAGAAGATCTCCTCCGGCGTGCCCACTTCGACCACCTGCCCGGCATCCAGGAACACCATTCGGTCGGCGGCGGCGCGGGCGAAGCCCATCTCGTGGGAGACGACCACCATCGTCATCCCCTCGCGAGCCAGGTCCAGCATCACGTCCAGGACTTCCTTGATCATCTCCGGGTCGAGGGCCGAGGTGGGCTCATCGAAGAGCATGATCTTGGGGTTCATCGCCAGCGCCCGGGCGATGGCCACCCGCTGCTTCTGCCCGCCGGAGAGCTGGCGGGGGTAGGCGTCTGCCTTCTCCGGCAGCCCCACCCGATTGAGCAACCGGAGGGCGATCTCCGCTGCCTCCTCCCGCGAGCGCTTGCGGACCTTCTCCTGAGCCAGGGTGATGTTCTGCAGGGCGGTCAGGTGGGGAAAGAGGTTGAACAACTGGAACACCATCCCCACCTCCGCCCGCAGCGCGTCTATGTCTGCGTGGGGATCGGTCACCGGGATGCCATCCACGGTGATCTCCCCCTCGTCCACCGTCTCCAGCCGGTTGATGCAGCGCAGGAGGGTGGATTTCCCCCCGCCGCTGGGGCCGAAGATGAATAGCACCTCCCCCCGCCGAACGGCCAGGCTCACGTCCACCAGCGCCTGGACGTGCTTGAACCGCTTGTGAACGTGGCGGATCTCAATGATGTTCTCATACACCGGTCTTCAACTTCCTTTCCAGCCATTTGACCCCCATCGAGCCCAGGATGGTCATCGAGAGGTAGAGATACGTGACCGTGTTCCAGGTTTCGAAGGTGCGGAACGTCCGCGAGCGGTTCAGCTTCCCCAACTGGGTCAGGTCCCGCACCGCCAGCACGGAGATGAGGGAGGAGTCCTTCAGCATGGCGATGAAGTCGTTGCCCAGAGGGGGAAGGATCACGCGGATGGCCTGAGGTAGGATGACATAGCGCATCGCCTGGAAGTAACTCATCCCCAGGGAGCGGGCCGCCTCCATCTGGCCTTTCTCGATGGATTGGATGCCGGCGCGGAAGACCTCTGCCTCATACGCCCCATAGCCGAACGCCAGGCCGGCGATGGCACGGGCCAGCATGTTGATGTCCGTGATGTGGAGGGCGGCCATCGCCCTGCCCGTGTTGGCGAGCCAGGGAACGGTCTGCAGCGCCTCTCCCAGGCTGTGGACCACGGAGACGAGGATGGGGACCAGGACGTAGGCGACGTAGATGATGATGACGATCATCGGGATGCCCCGCACCACCTCCACGTAGAACGTGGAGATGTTGTAGACGATGGGGTTGGAGGAGATACGCCCCAGCCCGACAACGAGGCCGACCACCAGCGCGATGGTAAAGGCCGAGACACTGACGAGGAGCGTGATCTTGAGGCCGGGGGCGATGAAGTAGAAGGCGTCGGTGTAGTTGGGGACGGTGACGATGGCGTAGACCAGGGCGACACCCAGCAGCAGCAGGATCAGGCCCCACCAAGGGAGCCGCGCCAGTTGCGTGGTCCACGGGATCAGGCCGGGCTCCTTGCGGGGGATGACTTCAGCGACAGCCTGCGGTCCAGATTCGGGCACGTCTACCTCCTGGATGTGAGGGGGAGTCCGCGGGAGGGGCCCGCGGACTCCCGCCTGCAATGCGTTGTAGGGGTTATTCCTCGCCCCAGTACTTCTGATAGAGCGCATCCAGTGTGCCGTTCTCCTGGAGCACTTGGATAGCGTAGTTGACCGGCTCGACCAGGTCGCTGCCGGGCGGGAAGACGAAGCCCAGCTCCTCAGCGCCGGTCACTGGCTCATCCAGGATCTTGATCGCATCCGGGTTCTGCTCCACGAACCCTCGGGCCGCCTCTTCATCCATGAGCACCGCGTCCACGTCGCCCGCGATGAGGGCCTGGATCGGCAGGTCGAAGGTGTCGAAGCTCTGCACCCGCTCCTCCCCCACCAGCTCGATGGCCTTCGCCTCGTTGGTGGTGCCGATCTGCGTGCCGACGATGGCGTCGCTGGCGATCAGGCTGGCCTCGTCCACGATCTCCGTCTCGTCTATGCGGACCACGATGTACTGGGCGATGACCATGTAGGGGATGGAGAAGTCTACGATCTCATCCCGTTCCGGCGTAATGGTGACGCCGTCGGCCACCATGTCGTACTCACCGGCGGCGGTGGCCTCGAAGATGCCCTCCCAGGCGGCCTCGACAAAGACGGGGGTGCAGTTGATCACCTCGCAGATGGCCCGACAGGCATCATAGTCCCATCCCGCGGGCTCCCCTGTCTCCTCGTCAATGTAGTTGAACGGGGGATAGGCGTTCTCGACGGCGATGCGGACCTCCCGCCCTTCCAGGTCGTAGCCGGCCTCCTCGGGAGGGGGTTCTGTGGGAGTGGGGGGTGCGCAACCGGCGGCCACGAGCACCAACAGCATCAGGATCGTCAGGGACAAGCTCCTGCGCATTATGTTACCTCCTCCTCAGCAAACTGGTTATGCTTTCCACAGGACACTCAGGGTTTGGCTGAAGCGCGCGGAGAACCGTCAGCGGTAGGCACCACCTCCTTCCCTGGCCGGCGATCGGAGTACCTCGTGGAACTGCGCTCTGGCGCGGATTTTAGCATAGCTGGGCGACAAAGTCAATCGGGGTATATTTTGTGATTACCCTGTTACATATAATGGACAAGAAGGCGCCGATGAGGTAGAACAGACAGGGATG
>DQUX01000282.1 GCA_015662065.1 Anaerolineales bacterium
ACCTTCCCCCCCAACGCGCCGCGTTCCCGCGCCACCGCGTAACACTCGTCCAAGAACTGATTCGTGATCCCCTCCACCACCCTCCGCTTCTCCATCCACGAACGGTGCAGCAACTCCCCAAAACCCTCCAAATCCCCCCCCTCCAACGCCTCCCGCATCTCCTCCCCCAGCGCCTTCAACGCATCCAACCGCCTCAACGTCTCCCGATCTCCCAGCGCACTGGCCCGTTTCTGCCGCCGCAGGATCGTCGACGATTGCCGCGACCGCCCGGTGTAGAACAACATCAACCCCTGCTCCAACCCCTCCCGCACCGCTCCACTCACCCTCAACCGCTCCACCTCCACCCCCCCCCGCCCAAACCGGATGCAGTTCAACCCTCCATACGCCGCCGCATACTGATCCTGCTTCCCCACCGGCATCCCCAGCTTCTCCATCTCAATGTAGCATGCCAGCTCCGCCACCTCCCCCGGCCCTAGGTCCAGCCCACACCAGAACGCCAGCCCCTTCACCATCGATACCGCCACACTCCCCGACGACCCCAGTCCCGTCCCTGGCGGCACCTGCGACGCTAGGAACATCGTCACCCCATCCCGCACGTTGAAATAGTACGTCACCGCCTTCGGCAGCCGCAGGTCCCCATCCCAGATCAGGTCCTCACACGTCGGCCGCTGACTCCACGCCCGATAGTCCGCCGAGATGATCCGCACCCCCTCCGACCCATCCGGCGTCAGGATCGTGTACACGTAGTAGTCGATCGTCGTGCTCACCACCAGCCCGCCGTACCGCTCGTAGTAGGCCGGCAGGTCCGTGCCCCCGCCCCCAAAACTGATCCGCACCGGCGCCCGCGCTATCAACACCATTCCCCGCCTCCTACTAGTAGGCCCCTCGCCCCTGCGCCACCGCCCAGAACGTGCTCAACAGCAGCTTCAGGTCCAGCCAGATCGTGTAGTTCCGTATGTAGTGCATATCCAGACGCACCCGCTCCCCGTAGGAAAGGTCCGCCCGTCCGCTGATCTGCCACAGCCCGGTCAACCCCGGCTTCACCGTCAGCAGGTTGTGCCGCCAGCGGCCAAAGTGATCCAGCTCCGTCGGCGTGATCATCCGGGGGCCCACCAGGCTCATCTCCCCCTTCAGGACGTTGAAGAGCTGCGGCAGCTCGTCCAGGCTGTACTTCCGCAGCCACCGCCCCACCCGGGTCACCCGCGGGTCGTCCCGGATCTTTCCGGTCTGCTCCCACTCCTCCTTCATATCCGGGTGCGCCTCCAGGTAGGCATCCGCGTCGACGATCATCGTCCGGAACTTGTAGGCGTCGAACTCCCGCCCGTACAGTCCTACCACCCGGCGGCGGTAGATCACCGGCCTGCCGGAATCCAGCCACACCAACACCGCGATCACCGCCAACATCGGGGCCAGCAACACCAGGCCCACCAACGCTCCAACGTAGTCCAGCGTCGCCTTCATCAGCTTGTCCATCCCGGTGATCCGCGTCCGGTTGAGGCTCACCAATGGGATGAACCCCACCTCCCGGACCTGCACCCCGGTGGTGAACAGCTCGTACAGCCCGGAAGAGAGGCGGATGCGTACCCGATCGTCCGTCCCCCAATCCCGGTATAGGTCCAGCAGCGTCTCCCGCTTCAACGCCGTGGGGATAACGATCAACTCCTCCACCCCGATCCGCTGTACCAATCCCTCCAACTGCTCCACCCTTCCTACAATCGGCACTCCCTCCAGTTCTGAGCCCGGCGGCCGATCCCCATCCACAAAGCCGACCACCTCCAACCCGGCCGTCCGTGATTCCCGAAGCTGGGCCGCCACCATCCGGCCCTCCTCGTTCGCCCCCACGATCAACACCCGCCGCAGGAACCACCCCCGCTCTCGCAGCCGGTACACCAGTCGGCGGTACCCGAACCGGGTCCAGACCACGCTGGTCACGGAGAAGAACCAGACCATCGCCAGCCATCCCCGGGAGATATCCAACTCAAAACGTCGGTCCAAGAAGCTATAGAGGATCAGCCCCACCAGCCCCGCGGTACAGCCGTTGACGACGTTGGCGTACTCCTGCAGCCCGCCGAACAGGTCCTCCGCGCTGTACAGGCGATACAGGGCAAAGATGACCAACCACATCGGCAGCGCCACGGCCACCAACTGATTGTAGAAGGGCTCGGAGAAGGCTCCGTAGTAGGCCAGCAGGTGGAAGCGCAGCCAGTAGGCCGCCACCATGCTCAGGGCAATGCACACCCCATCCAGCACCACCAGCGGCACCACCGCCCAACGGACCGACAACCGCTCCCGCGTCCCCGCCCGCTGCCTGGACATCGGTGGAGGGGGAATCTCCGCGGTCACCGGCCGTATGCTCTCCTGCCCCACTCCCACTGCCATCGTCACCCTCCTCCCAACACAAACGAAGGTCCCTACCCGGCGTCAGCCCCGTCCGGGCCATCACCATGGTAGAAACCCTACGTCAGAGTCCGGTGACGAAGAACCTGAAATTTGGCTAGAGATTCCCCACTCCCTCCTGGCCCCCGGTCTATCTCTAATCCCTTTCTAGGATTCTCGTCACTCCATACCCACCCCCGCCCCGTACAATATCTAGAGGACGTCGGACAGAACATCACAGAGGCGCGGAGAACCCAGAGAAACACCGAGGGGTCCAAAATTCTCCGTGAAGCCCCGGGGTGAGGGCGAACGGAACTGCGTAAGTCCCGTCAGCAATAGAGAAGACAGCAAGTAATGTTGGTAAATGAATTTCTGCAGAATAGCGCAGAGCGATTTCCAGACAAAGTGGCCCTGGTCTGCGGCAAACGTCGGCTCACCTACGCCCAGATCGAGGAGCAGACCAACCGGGTGGCGAACGGGCTGCAGGCTCTAGGGATGGAACGGGGGGAGCGCCTGGCGATATGGCTGCCGAACTCTGTCGAGACGGTGGTCGCCATCTTTGCCATCCTTAAAGCCGGCGGCGTGTTCACGGTCATCAACCCCACCACCAAACCCGCCAAACTGGCCTACATCCTCAACAACTGCACCGCCAGCGGCCTGTTCGCCCCCACCCGGGAGCGGGAGGCGGTCGTTCACCTCTTCGAGACCGTCCCCTCCCTCCGCTTTGCCGTCCTCTGCGGACAAAGAGGTGGCGAATCGGCCACCCTCCCCCCCAACACCGTCGCCTTCCCTCACCTCCTGCAAACCTCCCCCCCCGCCC
>DQUX01000374.1 GCA_015662065.1 Anaerolineales bacterium
CGGCCCGGTCCGCAGGGCCCGGCGACCCGCACGAGCACCCCAGGCCCCCGACAGGAAACTCGGCCGGAACGATCCCTGCTGGTGCGGGAGCGGGAAGAAGTACAAGAACTGTCACCTGCGACAGGACCTGGAAGCGCAGCGGGGTCCTATCGCATCCGTCCGCCCGCCGAAGACACCCGGCCCCCGGCGGCGACGGCGGCGGTGACAGGCGGGAGATAAGCAGGAGGTAAAAGGATGGACCAGGACTTGGTTAGCCGTTTGATGGCCGATATGGATCCCGATCTGCTGGCGTTTCTGACAACGAAGGTCAACTCCTTTGTCAAGTGGGACCTCATCCGCTTCTTTCATGAGAACCCCCACACCACCGATACCGCCGAGAACATCGCCCGCTACGCCGGTCGCAACGTGGAGACCACCCGGGCGGAACTGGCCGAGCTGGCAGCTCAGGGCGTGCTCACCGAGAGCCGGCTGGGCAAAATGACCGTCTACTCACTGACCAACGACCCGGAGGTCCGGGGGGTGATCCAGCGCTTCGTCGAGGCCTCCGACGACCGTCAGTTCCGGGTCAAGGCCATCTACCACATCATCCGCAGTATGCGCTGAGGCGGGAATGAGAACGATGGATAAGGAGGCGGGAATGAAGCGCATGAAGACGGGTGTGCCGGGCCTGGACGAGATGCTGCATGGCGGATTGCTCCCCCAGACAGCGACCCTCGTGGAGGGGGCGCCCGGCACTGGCAAGACCACACTCGGCATGCAATTTATCCACCACGGGATCGTCGCGCAAAACGAGCCCGGCATCATTCTGACCTTCGAGCAGTTCCCCAGCCAGTACTACCGGGATGCCGCCAATTTCGGCTGGGACTTCCGACAGCTCGAGAAAGAGGAAAAGCTCCGTATCATTATGACCAGCCCAGAGGTCTCCCGCGCCCACCTGGAGAAGGCGGGAGGGCAGATCGAGGAACTGGCCCGCCAGATGGGAGCCCGCCGTATCCTGGTGGACAGCCTGTCCCAATTCGAGCGGCTGGCCGAGGACCCGGTGCAACTGCGGCAGATGATCTATGGTTTCATCAACGGCCTCAAGCGAGAGGGGCTGACCGCCGTCCTCACCCGGGAAAGCCCTGCCCTGCTGGGGGAACCCGAGGGATACGAAGAGAGTATCCCCTTTGTGGTGGATACCTACATCCTGCTGCGCTACGTCGAGATGGACAGCGCCATCCACAAGGCCCTCCTGGTGCTCAAGATGCGCGGCAGTGACCACGACAAGGACATCCGTCAGTTCACCATCACCGGGCACGGGATCGAGGTGCAATCCAGGTTCGAGGGGCGGGAAGGGATCATGAGCGGCAGCCCCCGCCGGATGGCCGATTCCTTCATCCAGGCCTTCGTGCGGCGGCAGGGGGGACGATGACCACGGCGACGCGCATCATAGCCGCAGTGACCTGGGCCGAGATCGGCTTCCTGATATTCGTGCTCTGGCGGATCGCCCGCTTCTACGAGCACTCCTCCGGCCGGCGCGCCTACTCCTACCTGTTCCTACCTCCCCTGCTGCTCCTGCCGTCAGGGGCCGCATACTACATTACATTTGATACGGACTTCGTGGGATGCATCCCGGCCGATCTCCTGCTCTTCTTGGGCGGAATCCTGCTGATCATCGCCACGACCCTCCTGGGACAGATTATGGTAGGAGAACGATGAACTGGGACCCGCTCGTTGAGCTTGTCGTCACCCTTTTGGGACCAATGAGCCTGGCCGGTCTGATCTTCGCCGTGTCCCTTTACATAAACTTGAGCCGCAGGCTCGGCACCGTTACCAAAATGCCCCCCCACTATCGATGGTTCCTGGTGGGGAATGGGTTCCTGGTCCTGGCCCTGGGCACATCGATCCTGCGCAGAGCAGCATACCTTTCTTGCAGAGAGGAGGTCACGTTCCTCATCACGCCAGCGTTCGGGCTCTTCCTCTTCCATATCCCCCTCTTCATCGGAACGACGATCTGCGCCATCACCACCTGGCGGTACTGGTCCTGGCTGCTGACCGGCGAGCACGAGTCTCCAGAGAAGTAAGTTGCCCTTGGTGCCTATCCGAAAAGCGGGGCGGCACCCCCATTCCGTCCGCCCCGCATAGGGAATCAGAATGCACCACCCAAGCGACGCGACAACGCAGGCGAAGTGGGAAAATCTGGCTACGCTGCAAGCCTTGCTCCGAAAAATGCCGAAGATAGACCTCCATCGGCACCTGGAGGGCTCCCTCCGTCTGCAGACCCTGGCGGAGATCGCCACCGAGCACGGCATCGACCTGCCGGCCTACAGCATCGAGCAGCTCCGGCCCTACGTGCAGGTCACCGACGAGGAGCCGGACTTCCACCGGTTCCTGGCCAAGTTCCGACTCCTGCGCCGCTTCTACCGCAGCCCGGAGGCGGTGGAGCGGATCGCCTACGAGGCGGTGGCCGACGCCGCAGCCGACAACATCCGTTACCTGGAGCTCCGCTTCAACCCGGTAGCCCTCTCCCGCTCCCAGCACTTCTCCCTGGCCAACGTGACCGAGTGGGTCAGCCGGGCCATCGCCCGCGCCCAGCAGGACCACGACATCACGGTCCGGCTGATCCTCCAGATCGGGCGAGAGGAGTCCCTCCGCGTCGCCGAGGAGATCATCGACCTGGCCCTCGCTCACCGGGACAAAGGCGTGGCGGGAATCGACCTGGCCGGAGACGAGGTCAATTACCCCCCCCACCGCTTCGCCCCCCTCTTCTACCGGGCCTGGCGGGAGGGTCTGGGCATCACGACCCACGCCGGCGAGGCTGGCGGCGCCGAGAACGTCCGGGACGCCATCCGCTTGCTCCATGCCAGCCGCATCGGCCACGGCGTGCGCGCGGTGGAGAATTCAGACGTGGTCCGTTTCGTCCAGGAGCGCGGCGTGGTCCTGGAGGTCTGCCCCACCAGCAACCTGCAGACCGGCGTGGTGCGCACCCTCGGCCAGCACCCCCTGCCAGACCTGATCGCCCTGGGCCTGAAGGTGACGATCAACACCGACGACCCCAGCGTATCCGATACGACGCTCACCGACGAGTACCTGGTGGCGACAGCCGCCATCGGCCTGAGCCTGGAGCAGATCCGAGAGGCCATCCTCACCGCCGCGGACGCCGCCTTCCTCCCGGAGGAAGAGAGGCAACAGCTACGAGAGCAGTTTCAGGAGTGGTTCGCAGAGGAGTGAGGTGAGCAGTGAGGTGAGCAATGCACCGTACCCTTCGCAGCCAGATCGCCGATTTGATCCGCCGGGCCCTTGAGGCCGCTCAGGCGGCGGGCGATCTACCCCCCTTCCCGGTACCGGACCCGCCAGTCGAGCGGAGCCGCCAACCCGACCACGGCGACTACTCCTCGTCCGTCTGCCTGAAACTGGCGCGGGAGGCCCGGACGACCCCGCTGGAGATCGCCCGGCGGGCCATCGCCCACCTGGACCCGCTCCCCTTCATCGGCCGGGTCGAGCCCGCCGCGCCAGGGTACATCAACCTGTGGCTGGACGAGGGCTGGCTGACCGCCCATGTCGAGGCGATCCTGACGGCCGGAGAAACCTTCGGCCGCGTGGACCTGGGCCGCGGCCGGCGAGTCCAGGTGGAGTTCGTCAGCGCCAACCCCACCGGCCCCCTCACCCTCGGCTCCGCCCGCAACGCCGTCCTGGGCGACGCGCTGGCATCGGTGCTGGAGGCCGCTGGCCACGAGGTGGAGCGGGAGTACTACGTCAACGACGCCGGCTCTCAGGTGCGCGTCTTCGGCGAGAGCGTGTTCGCCCGCTACGCCCAGGCGCTGGGAGAGGAGGCCCCCTTCCCCGAGGACGGCTACCGGGGCGGATATGTGACCGAGCTGGGTAGACAACTGGCCGCCGAGACAGGCCGGCGCTATCTGGAGATGGACCGTCGGGAGGCGGTCCGCACCGTCGCCGCTTGGGCGATGTATCGGATGGTGGAGACTATCCGCCAGGACCTGGCCGACCTGGGGGTCCATTTCGACACCTGGCGGCACGAGCGCTCCCTGTACGAAGAAGGTATCTTCGACCGGGTGCTGGCGATGCTGCGGGAGAAGGGCTACATCGTCGAGTACGACGACGCCGTCTGGTTCCGCCACCCCGACCTGGAGAAGGACGCCGTCCTCATCCGCTCCCCCCAGGTGATCCCGGAGCCCTCGGAGCGGCCCACCTACCTGGCCTCCGACGCGGCCTACCTGTGGGACAAATTGGTGGAACGGGGCTTCGACCGGGCCATCTACGTCTGGGGGGCCGACCACCACGGGGACGTGCCCCGGGTCAAAGCGGCGGCGAAGGCGCTGGGCCTGGACCCCGACCGGGTAGTCCTGATACTCTACCAGTTGATCACCCTCTGGCGATCCGGTGAGGAGGTGCGCATGTCCAAGCGCACCGGGGAGTTCGTTACCCTGCGGGAGCTGTTGGACGAGGTGGGCCCCGACCCCATCCGCTTTATGCTCCTATCCCGCACCGCCGACGCCCCGGTGGACTTCGACCTGGACCTGGCGGTGGAGCAATCGGACCGCAACCCGGTCTACTACGTCCAGTACGCCCATGCCCGCATCGCCAGCATCCTGCGCCACGCCCAGAACCAGGGCTGGGGGCTGGACGAGCCGGCCGACCTCTCTCTCCTGCACCATCCCAGCGAGATGGCCCTCATCCGCAAGATGCTGGAGCTGCCGGAGGTGATTGAGCAGGCAGCGACGAGGCTGAGCCCCCACTTCCTCCCCTTTTACGCCCAGGAGCTGGCCGCCACCTTCCACGCCTTCTACCGGGATTGCCGCGTGGTCTCCTCCGACCCCGCCGACGCCGGCCTCACCCGCGCCCGGCTGCGGCTGGTCCAGGCCGCCAAACTCGTCCTCGCCCGCGTACTGCACCTGATGGGGATGACCGCCCCCGAACGAATGTAAACCTCGAACTTTGAACCTTGAACTTCGAACGGAGGGAACATGGGGCTGAAACCCGACCACTGGATCCGTAAAATGGCCCGCGAGCATAGGATGATCGAGCCGTTCGTAGACCATCAGGTACGCGACGGTCTGATCTCCTTCGGGCTTTCCTCCTACGGCTACGACATCCGGGTGGCCGAGGAGTTCAAGATCTTCACCCCCGGTCTGGGGGACCTGACGGTGGTCGACCCCAAGCGGTTCGACACGCGGGCGATGGTGGACTTCCGAGGGGACGTGTGCATCATCCCCCCCAACTCCTTCGCCCTGGGCCGCTCGGTGGAGTATTTCCGGGTTCCTCGCAATGTTTTATGTGTATGTATCGGAAAGTCAACGTATGCTCGCTGCGGCATCATCGTCAACATCACCCCCTTCGAGCCGGAGTGGGAGGGATACGTCACTCTGGAGATCAGCAACACCACCCCGCTGCCGGCCAAGATCTATGCCGGCGAGGGGATCGCCCAGGTCCTCTTCTTCGAAGCCGACGAGGAATGCGAGGTCTCCTACGCCGACAAGAAAGGGAAGTACCAACGCCAGGAAGCCATCGTCCTGCCCCGGCTGTGACGTTGACAGACGGGAGATTCCCGATTATAATTCCCCTGCGGGCGGTTAGCTCAGTTGGTCAGAGCGCTTCCCTTACAAGGAAGAGGCCACAGGTTCGAATCCTGTACCGCCCACCACGCGTGCCGGGTGCTGTATGAGCGCCCGGCACCTGGATACACGGAGAGGGACGGATGAAACTCCTTTTGCCCGACCACCTGGCGGAGACGCTGCGCGATTCGATCTGCCGGATCGCGCCGGAGTGCGAGATCGTCCCCATCACCGCCGAAGGGGAGGTCCAGGGGGACCTGGGCGACGCCGAGGTGATCTTCCTGCGCTGGGGCATCGGACGGGAGACCTTCCAGCGGCTGATCGACCATATTCCCAACCTGCGCTGGGTCCACACCATCAGCGCCGGGGTGGACCACGTCCTGTTCCCCGAACTGACCAAATCCGACATCACCCTCACCAACGCCAGCGGAGTCTTCAGCGTCCCTATTGCCGAGACGGTCCTGACCTATATGCTGGCGGTGGTCAAACGGTTGCCGGAGTTCTTCGACCAGCAGCGGGCCCGCCGCTGGCACAAGCTGGGGCTGCGGGAGTTGCACGGGCTGACGGCGGGGATCCTCGGCCTGGGGGCCATCGGCACCGAGGTCGCCCGCCTCTGCCGCGCCTTCGGCATGCACGTCTTGGGCCTGCGACGTCACCCCCACCCCAGCCAGCATGCCGACGAGGTCCTCCCCCCCAACCGCCTCCACGACCTCCTGGCCCGTTCCGACTTCGTCGTCATCGCCCTCCCCCTCACCAAGCAGACGCAGGGGCTGATCGGCCGGGCGGAGCTGGCGGCGATGAAGCCGGACGGATGGCTGATCAACATCGCCCGCGGCCCCATCGTGGACGAGGGGGCGCTGATCGAGGCGCTGCAAGAACATCGCATCGGCGGCGCGTGTCTGGACGTCTTCGCCGAGGAGCCGCTGCCGGAAGACAGCCCCCTGTGGAACCTACCCAACGTCATCATCACCCCCCATAACTCCTGGAGTTCCCCCTATCTCCAACGACGGGAGGCGGAACTGTTCCTCGAGAACCTGCGCCGGTACGTGGCAGGGGAGCCGCTGCTGAATGTGGTAGACAAACGGGCCGGCTACTGAAATGATCTTCTTGGACGACCTTCTGACGGCCACCGGCGGGCAACGGATGGGCCCCCCCATCCCCACCCAGTTCCCCGCCTTCTGCTACGACTCCCGCCACACCCGGCCCGGCGAGCTGTTCGTCGCCGTCAAGACAGAAAACGGAGACGGCCACGACTACATCGCCGACGCCGTACGAAAGGGGGCCGGCGGGGTGCTCTGCCAGTTCCCCCCGGCGGACCCCACCGTTCCCTGCGTGGTGGTCCCGGACACCCAACTGGCCCTCACCGACTGGGCCGCCCACATTCTGCGAAAACACCAACCACAGGTAGTGGGCATCACCGGCTCCACCGGCAAGACCGACGCCTGCCGGGCCATCTCCGCCGTCCTTTCCACCCACTACCCCCTCTTCTCCAACCCCCCGGACCTGAGCGACCGCTTCGGCCTGCCTATCTCTCTGGCCAGCCTATCCCCCGAGCACAAGGTCGCCGTCCTGGAACTGGCCTGCAACGCCTTCGACGAGATCGGTCACCTGGCCGAACTCACCCGTCCCCACGTCGCCGTCGTCACGGCGGTCAACCACACCCACCTGGCCTATCTGGGCAGCCTGGAGGCCATCGCCCAGGAGAAGGGCCGCCTGGTGGAGGCCCTCCCGCCGGACGGCGTGGCCCTCCTCAACTACGACGACCCCCGGGTGCGGGCGATGCGAGAGCGCACCCAGGCCCGCGTCGTCACCTACGGCCTGAGCCCCGACGCCGACATCGTCGCCTCCGACCTGCAGCCCGACCCCGAGGGACTCCAGTTCATGGTCCACTTCCCCGGCGTCAGCGGCTTGGGCACCCCCGGTTACCCGGCCAAGGCGGAGATCCGCACCCGCCTTCTGGGCCGCCACCAGGCCTACACGGTGCTCGCTGCCATCGCCGTCGGCCTGGCCTACCACATCCCCTGGGACGACATCCTGGATGTGGTGGAAGAACTGCGCCCCGGGCCGGGCCGGCTGCAGATGCTGCCGGGCGTCGGGGGGTCGCTCCTGCTGGATGGCTCTGCCAGTTGCAGCCCGGCCACCAGCCTGGAGGCCCTGGCCACCCTGGCCGACTACCCCGCCGACCGCCGCATCGCCGTTCTGGGGGATATGGCCCAACTGGGCGGATACGCGGTGGAGGGTCACCGGAAGGTCGGGCAGGCCGCGGCGGCCTTCGTGGACCTGCTGGTGGTGAAGGGAGAGCGGGCGGTCTGGATCGCCGACGCGGCCAAGGAGGCCGGCCTGCCCTGCGAACACATCCTCGTCACCTACACCGCCCGAGACGTGGTGCGACACCTGGCACCGCAACTGGGGCCGGGGGATGTGGTGCTGGTCAAGGGGGACGTGGAGGCCCGGATGGAACAGGTGGTGGAGGACCTCCTGGCCGACCCGGCCGACGGGGCCCGGTTGGTGCGGCGGGCAGACGGACGCCGCGTGCGGGTCGCCCGCCCCGCCCGGCCCACCTGGGTGGAGGTGGACCTGGAGGCGGTGGCTTACAACGTCCGGCAGGTCAAGGAGATCGTGGGCCCCCAGGTGGAGATCCTGGCGGTCCTGAAGGCCGACGCCTACGGCCACGGAGCCCTCACCGTCTCCCGCACCGCCCTCAACAACGGCGCCTCCTTCTGCGGCGTCGCCTCGGTCAACGAGGGGGTGAAGCTCCGCAACGGCGGCGTGGACGCCCCCATCCTGGTCCTGGGCTACACCCCCGCCTGGCTGGCGCGGGAGGCGCTGCTGCACGACATCACCCTCACCCTCTACGACGCCGACGCGGCGCGGGCCTTCAGCCGCGCCGCATCCGATCTGCGCCGTACCGCCCGGGTCCACATCAAGGTGGACACCGGCATGGGCCGGCTGGGGCTGCTGCCCGAGCAGGTCATCCCCTTCGTGGAGGAGATCCGCGACCTGCCCGGGCTGGAGCTGGAGGGGATCTTCACCCACTTCTCCGTGGCCGACGCCGAAAACCTCTCGTACACCCGCGGTCAGTTGGCCCGCTTCCTCGAGGTCCTGGACCGGCTGACCGCCATCGGCGTCACCTTACCCCTCATCCATTGCGCCAACTCCGCCGCCCTCCTCCGGTTGCCGGAGTCCCGCTTCAACATGGTGCGGCTGGGCCTGGCGATGTACGGCCTCCAGCCCTCCCCCCACGTCCCGCTCCCCCCAGGCTTTCGCCCCGCGCTGACCTGGAAGACCACCATCGCCCAGGTCAAGACCCTGCCGCCGGGCAGCTATGTCAGTTACGGCAACGCCTACCGGACCGAGAAAGATGAGACCATCGCCGTCATCCCCGTGGGGTACGCCGACGGCTTTCGCCGCGCCCCCACCCGCTGGCAGGCGGTGCTGGTCCACGGCCAGCGGGCCCCCATCGTGGGGCGGGTCTGTATGGACCAGACGATGATCAACGTCAGCCACATCCCCAACGTGCGGGTAGGGGACGAGGTGGTGCTCATCGGTCAGCAGGGGGAAGACCGGATCACCGCCGAGGAGGTGGCAGAGTGGCTGGGGACCATCAACTACGAGGTGGTCTCCGAGATCCTGGCCCGGGTGCCGCGGGTTGTGTAGGGGTAGAGAAGTGTGCTATAATCATCTACGTCCTTTTTCTGAAGATCACACGGCCAATA
>DQUX01000416.1 GCA_015662065.1 Anaerolineales bacterium
AACCTGCTCGCCAAGGGGATCAACGCCTCACCGGGCGCGGCGACGGGGATCGCTGTATTCGACGCCAAGCGGGCCGCTAAACTGGCAAATGGGGGCACGGCGGTGATCCTGGTCCGCCCGGAGACCAACCCGGACGACGTGCCGGGGATGCTGGCCTCCAAGGGAGTGCTCACTCAGCACGGCGGGATGACCTCCCACGCGGCGGTCGTGGCGCGCGGGAGCAACCTCCCCGGCGTCGTCGGCTGCGAGGACATCATCGTGGATACGGAGCGGAACCAGTTCACCGTCCGGGAGACCGGCCGCGTCGTCAAAGAGGGGGATGTGATCTCCATCGACGGCGGCACCGGCGAGGTCTTCTGGGGAGAGATCCCCACCAAAGAGGTCTCCTACGAGGAGCAGAAGGAGCTGGTGGAACTCCTCTCCTGGGCCGACGAGATCCGCACCCTCGGCATACGAACCAACGCCGATCTCCCCATGGATGCCCGCCGGGCCCGCGAGTTCGGCGCGGAGGGGATCGGCCTCTGCCGCACCGAGCATATGTTCTTCGACGAGCGGGCGCGGGACGCGGTGGTGCGGATGATCCTGGCCGAGACCGACGAGGAGCGCCAGGCCGCCCTCGATGAGATGCTCCCCTTCCAGGAGCAGGACTTCGAGGGGGTCTTCGAGGCGATGGACGGCCTGCCGGTCATCATGCGGCTCATCGACCCGCCAATGCACGAGTTCCTCCCTTCCCGCGAGGAGCTGATTGAAGAGGTCGCCCACCTGAAGTGCACCGATCCTGATTCGCCGGAGCTGGCAGAGAAGGAAAAGATGCTCCAGGTGGTCAACTCCCTCTGGGAGGTCAACCCGATGATGGGGCTGCGGGGCTGCCGGGCCGGAATTATGTACAAGGGCCTCACCGAGATGCAGACCCGCGCCTACTTCCAGGCCGCCTGCCGTTGCGCCAAGCGGGGCATCAAGGTGATCCCCGAGGTGATGATCCCCCTGGTCGGCCACGTCAACGAGCTGAAGGTGGAGCGGGAGAAGCTGGAGGCGGTGGCGAAGCAGGTAATGGAAGAAGAGGGCATCGAGGTCGAGTACATGTTCGGCACGATGATCGAGATCCCCCGCGCCGCCCTCACCGCCGCGGAGATCGCCCAGTACGCCGACTTCTTCTCCTTCGGCACCAACGACCTGACCCAGATGACCTTCGGCTTCAGCCGTGACGACGCCGAGGGGAAGTTCCTGATGCAGTACGTGGAGGGCATCGATACCGGCCGGGTGGACGAGGAGGGCAACCCGATCAAGGTCGAGATTCTCCCCGTTAACCCCTTCCAGAAACTGGATCAGGCCGGTGTGGGGCGGCTGGTGCAGATATGCGTGGAGGAGGGACGGGCAGCGAACCCCGATCTGGAGATCGGCATCTGCGGCGAGCACGGCGGCGACCCCGATTCCATCGACTTCTGCCACCGGGTCGGCCTGGACTACGTGAGCTGCTCCCCCTACCGGGTCCCCATCGCCCGGCTGGCAGCGGCCCAGGCGACCATCCGCAACCGAGAGCAATAGCGGGAGTTCAACCAACCCCAGAGGACGCAGAGGGCGCAAAGGGTTCAAAAGGTCTCCTTTGTGCCCTCTGTGTTGTTTCTAGCGGGACATAGAAAACCACGGAGGCACTGAGGACACAGAGGTAAAGGGCCGTGGGACTCTGTGCCCTCTGTGTCTCCGTGGCAAGTTCATCAAAAGAAGGCCAGCATCCCCCCCGCCACCACCGCCACCAGCACCACTGCCGGCACCAACCTTCGATAGAACTGGCCCCACTCCGCCTGGAAGTAATCCCGCGTGAGGGCCAGGCAGAGGTGCATCGGCGACATCATCACCCCCAGGAATCCCCCGGCCCAGGCCCAGGCCATCTCTCCCGCCCCTGGCGGGTTGTGGTGGAAAAGGGGCAACACAATGGGAAAGCCGATGCTGAAGGCCCCGGTGCCCAAGCCGGTGAGAAGCCCCGCTGCGAAGGGAACGACGAACAGCGTCATCCAAGAAGGGATCCCCAACCCGATGAGCGCTGTGGAGACGTCGGTCACCGCGCCGGTGGTGTCCAGGACCTCCCGGAAGACCATCGCGCCGAGGATGACCACGACCGTGTGCCAGGGGATGCGATGGCGGACGATATCCCCCAACGTGCGCAACCCCACCCGCCGCACCACCGCCAGCACCACCACTGTGCCCACCAGGCTGAGGACCAGGTCCACGTGCAGCACCAGGGCCAGGGTCAACACCAGCATCACCGGCCAGCCGCTCTGGAGCAGGAGACGCCCGCTTGCCCAGCCGCCCCACCGCCGGCCCCCATCCTCCCGCCGCACCCCCACCAGGCCGAAGA
>DQUX01000371.1 GCA_015662065.1 Anaerolineales bacterium
GGAGGACCACGGTGACGAAGTAATGACGGAAGGTGTGAGGGGTGATGGTGCCCCGCGCCCCCGGGCCCAGGGCCGCCACCACCCACCGCTCGACGGTCTTCTCGGCAGAGCGGGGGGAGAGGGGGAGGACCTGCTTCCCGGCCCCCCGGTCGTGGCGGGCGAACAGCGGCAGGCTGGAGAGGGGGCGGCCCTGCCCGCCGTCCAGGTCCGCCCGGGCCCCCAGATAGGCCCGCAGGTAGCGGAGGGAGCGGCTGGAGAAACGGACCACCGCTTCCCGGTTCCCCTTGCCTAAAACAACCGCCCTCGCCTCGTTCCAATCCAGGTGCCCCCGGGTGAGGGAGCAGGCCTCGGAGACCCGCAGGCCGGTATCCGCCAGGGTGAAGAGGAGAGCGCGATCCCGCAGGAGGCGCAATTTTTCTTGCTTGTCCTCGACCGGCGCGGCGGCGGCCTGTCGGACCGTCTCTAGGACCTGCTCGATCTCCTCCCGAGGGAAGGGGGGCAGCCGGGCGGGCTCCCGCCGGGCCCTCCGCCGGCGGAGTTTCTTGAGGGCCGGCAGGTTGACGGTGGCCCAGCCCTCGGCGGCGGCGTGCTCGTAGAAGCCGGCGATGGCGGTGAGGTAGAGTCGCTCCGTAGCGACGGTGTAGGGCCGGAGCGCTTCGATGAACCAGGCCATCCACTCCTCGGAGAGGGCGGAGGCGGGGGTGACGGTGGGCTCCACCCCCCGCTCCCGCAGCATCCCGGCGAAGCGGGCCATCGCCTGCCTGTAGGCCCGGTGGGTGAGGGGACTCCGGCTCAGTGCCACCTCCTGCAGGTACCGCTCCAACGCCTCCTGGAGGGTGGGGGGGGACTTACGCTTGCTTTCAGCCATCGCTGCTGTGCTCCCTCTCTGGAGCGGGCCGGAGAGCCCGCCCTCTGTTTGTGGGGACAGGCTTTCCAGCCTGCCCTACGTCATAGGGACAGGCAGGTTGGAAAGCCTGCCCTACGTCACCGCCTGGTAGGGTGGAGCGGCGCTCGGAAGCGGCATTCGTGTATTCGTGTATTCGTGTATTCGTGTCCTATTCGTGGACCGCCCCTGTCTACGCTTCGCATAAGGTAAACTATACGAATCATACACCATATCCGCCGTTCTGTCAAGCGGCTCGTATCGAACCGCAAGCGCAAAGGGCGCAAAGCTCCCTTCGATTCCTTTTGATTTCTTTGCGTTCTCTCCCCGCATCTCCACACCCCCGCGCCCGCCCGCTTGCCGCTCTCCCCGTACCGTGTTACAATAAACTATCATAATTCAACCGAAGGGGTGGCAAATTGAATTGCAGGTTCATCTTATGTCTAGCTACAATGTGACCGACAAGAGGGCGCGAATATACGCTGTGCTCCTCCTCACCCTCGTCTTCCTCCTCTCCCTCGCTGGTGGCGTCCTGGCCCACCGCCTCCTGGAACGGCGCCAGGCTGCTGCGCGCAATCGCCCCCTGGCCGTCTTCTGGGAGGCCTGGGACATCCTGGAGGAGGGTTTCTACGGCGAGCTTCCCTCCGCCCGCCGGCGTACCTACGGAGCCATCCGGGGGGCCCTCGCTCTGCTGGACGATCCCTACACGATCTTCCTGGAACCCCAGCCCGGCGAGGTGGAGAGGGACCGGCTCGCCGGGGCCTACGGGGGGATCGGTGTGGACCTCTGGCGGGATGCCGAGGGCCGGGTGATCCTCTCCCCCTTCCCCGATTCCCCCGCCGAGCGGGCCGGCGTCCAGCCTGGCGACATCCTGCTGGCGGTGGATGGGGAGTCCGTCGCCACGGATACGACGGACAAGGTCCGGGTCCGCTTGCGCGGCGAGGTGAGCACCACGGTGACCCTCACCCTCTCCCGCCCCCCCACCCCGCCGTTCGATCTGGAGGTGATACGGACCCGGATCCAGATGCCCAGCGTCACCTACCGGGTGCTGGACCAGGACCCGACGATCGGCTATCTTCACATCACGGGATTTACCGAGCGCACCCCCACCGAGGCTGCTGAGGCGGTGGACGCCCTCCTCTCCGCCGAGGTGTCCCGCCTCGTGCTCGACCTGCGGGACAACGGCGGAGGGCTGATCCAGCCTGCAGTGGAGGTCTCCGATCTCTTCCTGGACGGCGGGGTTGTGCTGTACGAGCTCCATCGGGGCGAGGAGGAGAGGACGTTCCGCGCCCACGCGGGGGGGGCAGCCTCCGACCTCCCCCTGGTCGTCCTGACCAACGGCTCCACCGCCAGCGCGGCCGAGATGGTCGCCGGGGCGATCCAGGCCCGGGAGCGGGGCATCCTCATCGGCGAGCCGACCTTTGGCAAAGGCTCGGTCCAGCTCATCTATACCCTCTCCGACGGCTCCTCCCTCCATGTCACCGCAGCCATTTGGCTCCTGCCCAACCGCCAGCCCATTCACACCGACGGCCTGACGCCCGACATCCCGGCCCATCCGACCGACGATCTCCAGGATGCGCCGTTGGACCGGGCGGTTCTATATCTTCAGACAGGTGAGTGAAAATGCAAGAACGTACTCGAAACATTATCCGTGTCCTGCTTGTCCTATCATTGTTGGCCTTCACCGCCGTGGTGGCCTTCAGCGCCGGTTTTGGCCTCTCGAGCCTGGTGAGCGCCCGCCTCACTCTCGTCCCTTCGCCGACGCCGAGCGTCGCGCCTCCCACAACTGTTCCTCCCACCCCCCTCACCCC
>DQUX01000058.1 GCA_015662065.1 Anaerolineales bacterium
GCTACCCGTAGCCGCGGCTTTCAGCCGCCAGGCGGAAAGGGTCCAACCGATCACAACCACCTTGGTAAGGTACTATGGACAGTCCCATCGCCTTGATCGTCGAGGATGAGAGGGACCTGGCCGACATCTTCGCTATGGCCCTGCGCTCGGCCGGGTTCGAAGTAGAGACCGTCCAGAGCGGCAACGCGGCTCTTGCACGGTTGGACGAGATCGCACCGGACCTCGTGGTGCTGGACCTTCACCTGCCCGGCGTAGGGGGAGCAACGATCCTGCGCCACATTCGGGAGGACGCACGGTTGGCGGCGACGCGCGTCATCGTCGCCACCGCCGACGACCGGACAGCCGAACTCCTGCAAGACCAGGCCGACCTGGTCCTCATCAAGCCGGTCAGCCTGAACCAGTTGCGCGACCTCTCGACCCGTCTAGGCTCCACTACCTCCCCCAACCGGGACGAGGGGGCAGGCGACAACGCGCCCCGGGCCGAAGCGTGACGTCGGCCAGGGAAGCGTGTCTGCATTTAGAGCTTTCAAAGCGAGGGTTTTATGTTAAGGTGATATTATCGAGATACTTGCGAACTTGTGAGGAGGGCCACGATGGAACAGGTCGTGCATATCGTGACCGACAGCAGCTGCGATCTTCCCCGAAAGTTGGTAGAGCGTTTCAAGATCACGGTGGTGCCGCTCATCGTCCGCTTTGGCCCGGAGGTGTACCAAGACGGAGAGCTCTCCGTGGAGGCGTTCTGGGAGAAGGCGGCGGGTCCGCATCACCCCCAGACCTCCCAGCCCTCCGTCGGCGTGTTCGAGGAGCTCTTCGAGCGGCTGATCGCTCGGGGGAAACAGGTATTGTGCCTGACGATCACCGGAAAGCACAGCGGCACATTCAACTCGGCCCGCCTGGCCGCCCAGCGGTTCGGCGATGCGGTGAAGGTCTTCGACTCCCTCTCCCTCTCCCTGGGACTGGGGTTGCAGGCCCTGGCGGCGGCCCAGGCCGCGCGGGCCGGGCGCTCGATGAAGGAGATCCTCGCCATGCTAGAGGACCTGCGGGCGCGGATGCACCTGACGATCTTGCTGGACACCCTGGAAAACCTGCGCCGTGGAGGACGGGCCAATGGATTCATCGCCGTCGTGGATCGGATGACGCGGGTGCTGAACATCAAGGCTCTCATCAACGTTGTGGACGGTGAGCTGCGGCTGCTGGGCGCTGCCCGCTCATTTGAGGGGGGGCTGAAACGGATGTTGCGCCTGGTCGAGCGGTTGGGCACCCTGGAGCACCTGGCGGTGGTCCACACGCGCAGCCAGGCGGTGGCGGAAGATATGGCTCGCCGACTGGCGGAACGCACCGGGTTCCCCCGGGAGCGCATCTGGGTGCGAGAGACTGGAGCGGTGTTGTCCACCCACGCCGGCCAGGGGGTCATCGGCGTCCTGGCGGCGCCCACCGGGTAGCCTGACGATGGCACATTAGACCTGGAGGGGATCTGCGACCCTCGGCATAGGGCAACCGCCGGCGTGTGAGGGCAGAGAACGCGGGTCACGCGCCTGCTTGGAGCCTCGACGAGCGACCCCTTGCGTTAATGCTGTTTCACATTCCCCCGAAAATCGCGTATAATACCCCCGACCTGCCCCGTGCAGAGCCAAAGCAAGGAGAAGAGCTATGCCCCGCTTCCAGCGCCCGACCGGGACCCTGGACATCCTGCCGGAGGAGCAGTCCTACTGGGAGCATGTGCGGGCCCACGCGATCCGGCTGGCCCGGCGGGCCGGGTTCGAGCGCATCGACGTGCCGGTCTTCGAGGCCACCGATCTCTTCGCCCGCGGCATCGGCGCGGCGACCGACGTCGTCGAGAAGGAGATGTACACCTTCAACGACAAGGGCGGCAACTCCCTGACCCTGCGGCCGGAGTTCACCGCTGGCGTCGTCCGCGCCTACATTGAGCACGGGATGCACGTCCGTCCCCAGCCGGTCAAGCTTTACTCCATCGGACCGGTTTTCCGCTACGACCGCCCTCAGGCGGGCCGCTACCGGCAGTTCCACCAGCTCAACCTGGAGATCCTGGGCACCCAGGACCCGGCGGCCGACCTGGAGATCATGCTGCTGGTCTGGGACCTCTACGCCGGGTTGGGCTTCCGCGGCCTCTCCTTCCAGCTCAACTCCACCGGCTGCCCCCGCTGTCGGCCTGCATATGTGGAGCTCCTCAAGAGCTACTACCACAGGCATGTGGACCAGATCTGCGACGACTGTCGTCGGCGGCTGGAGACCAATCCACTGCGGGTGTTGGACTGCAAGGCGGCCCAATGCCAGCCGGTCATCGAGGCCGCTCCCCCCATCGGCGACCACCTGTGCGACGAGTGCGCCGACCACTTCGCCCAACTGCGGGAGTACCTGGACCTGCTGGGGAAGCCCTACACTCTCAACCACCGGCTGGTCCGCGGGTTAGACTACTACACCAAGACGGTCTTCGAGGTGTGGGCGGCGGGGATCGGGGCGCAGGCGGCCGTCTGCGGCGGGGGCCGGTACGACGGGCTGGCGGAGATCCTGGGGGGACCGTCCACGCCAGCGGTGGGGGTGGCGGCGGGGCTGGAGCGGATCATCCTGGGGATGAAGGCGCAGGAGGTGGGGGTGCCTCCCCTGCCGCCCCCCCCTGTCTTCCTGGCCCACCTGGGGCCGGAGGCACGCCAGGAGGCGGCACGCCTGGCCGATGGGTTGCGGCGGGCCGGCATCGGTGCCTGGCTGGCCTTCGGCGAGCGGGGGCTCAAGAGCCAACTGCGGGAGGCGAACAAGCGGGGAGCCTCCTATGTGGTCCTCATAGGGGAGGATGAATTGGCCCAGGGCGTGGCTGCCGTGCGGGATATGCGGACGGGTGAACAGACCGAGGTCGGGCTGGCGGAGCTGGTGGGGTGGCTTCAGGAGCGAACCGGCCGATAGCCGCTGTCGGGATCTTCCGACATCCTCACGTCTCGACCGCGACCTCGCTGGCCCACGAGATCGCCGACGCGCTGCGCCGGGCGGGGGCGGGGGTGTGGGAGACGGACCGGCTGGAGGGGGAGGATGTGGCCCGGCGGGTGGCGGAGACCGATCTGCTGGTGACCCTCGGCGGGGATGGCTCCATCCTGCGGGCCGCTCGGGCCGCCGTCGGCCACGACACCCTCATCCTGGGGGTCAACCTGGGGCGGATGGGGTTCCTCACCGAGGCGGAGCCGGACGGCTGGGAGGGGGTGCTTTCCCGGGTGCTCTCGGGCGATTATTGGGTAGAGGAGCGGATGATGCTGCGGGCGCGGGTGGTAGGGGCGCGGGTGGTAGGGGATGCCCTCAACGACGTGGTGGTAGGCCAGGGGGCGCTGAGCCGGGTGGTGCGGCTGGAGGTTCGGGTGGACGGTGACCTCCTCACCACCTACGTGGCCGACGCCCTCATCATCGCCACCCCCACCGGCAGCACCGCCTACGCCCTGGCCGCCGGGGGGCCGATCATGCCGCCCCAGCAGCGGAACATCCTCCTGGTGCCCGTCGCCCCCCACCTGAGCCTGGATCGGGCCGTAGTGCTGGCGGAGGGGGTGCGGGTACAGGTGGTGGTCCGCGGCCGCTCTCCGGCAGCCCTCACCCTGGATGGGGAGATGATGACGGACCTGACTCCTGGGGACATGGTGGAGGTGGGGGCCAGCCCCTACGTGGCCCGCTTCGCCCGCGTGCGGGAGCGGGATTACTTCTATCGGACGTTGATGGCGAGGTTGGTGCCGAGGGACACAACGAATGAGCGAATCTGAGATAGCGCGGGAACGCCAAGATGGGAGGACGTGGATACGCAGAGACGCAGGGACGTAGAGACGCGAGGATGCGGAGAGAAGCCCCCGTTTGACACTTGATATCTGACGCCCGACATCTCACGCAACACGAAATACGGAACACGAATGATGACCAAACCGTTGTACTGCATTAACCATCCCAACGCGGAGACCTACCTGCGCTGCAGCCGATGCGAGGCACCCATCTGCGTCAAGTGCGCGGTGCAGATGGAGGTGGGGTACATCTGCCCGGCCTGCCGCAACCGGCAGCAGCAGGTCTTCTACGCCGACTTCCGGCCCGTCTACTACTTGGTCGTTGCGGCGGTGGCCCTTCCACTAGGGCTGGTCGGCGGATGGATCGTGCCCGCCCTGGGCTGGTTCGCCCTCTTCCTGGGCCCTTTGGCCGGCATGGGGATCGCCGAGGCAGCCCATTGGGCCATTCGCCGGCGGCGCGGTCGGTATACCTGGCTGGTCGTCGCCGGGTGCGTCCTGATCGGCGGTCTGCCCTGGCTCCTGCTCTCTCTCATCCCGGTGGTCGCCAGCCTCGCCCACCCCCCATCCCTGTTGGGGAGCGCGTGGCCACTGCTGTGGGAGGGGGTTTACTTGGTCACCGCCATCGGCGCCGCCATCGCGCGACTTCGGACTTGAGGGAAGGAGCACGCTACACGCAACACGCTACACGCAACACGCTACACGCAACACGCAACACGCAACACGTATCCCGCAGGAGGCCTATGCTGAGGGAACTCCACATCCGCGACTTCGCCATCATAGACGAACTGCATCTCACCTTTCCCCCCGGCTTCGTCGTCCTCACCGGGGAGACCGGGGCGGGCAAGTCCATCATCATCGACGCCGTCGAACTGGTCCTGGGCGGCCGGGCCGAGACGGCTGTCATCCGCGCCGGGGCGAGTCGGGCGCTGGTGGAGGCCACCTTCCGGCTGGACCCCGTCAGCCAGGCGGCGCTGGCCCCCCTGCTGGAGCGGGAAGGGCTGGAGGGGGATCGGCCGGACCTGCTCCTGCTCTCTCGGGAGGTCCGCGCCGAAGGACGCTCCGTCTGCCGGGTCAACGGGCGGGCGGTGACGCTGACGCTGCTGCGGGAGGTGGCCGAGGGGCTGGTGGACATCCACGGGCAGAGCGAACACCTCTCCCTGCTGCGGGTGCGGGAGCATGTGAACCTCCTGGACCGGTACGGGAACCTGTGGGACCTCAGGGCGCGGGTGGCGGACCTGGCGGGTCGGGTCCGGGCGGTC
The DNA here is from genome assembly GCA_015662065.1 of Anaerolineales bacterium. Taxonomy (GTDB): domain Bacteria; phylum Chloroflexota; class Anaerolineae; order B4-G1; family DUEL01; genus SZUA-1492. Next base: position 5,027 of record DQUX01000058.1, read on the forward strand.
CGACGGGAGCGGGTCGAGCTGGAGCGGGATGAGCAGGAGCTGGCCCGGAGGATAGACCTTCTCCGGTACCAGATCGCCGAGATCGAGGCGGCGGCGCTGGTGCCCGGTGAGGAGGAGGAGCTGACCGAGGAGCGGGTGCGGCTGGCCAACGCCGAGCAACTGGCGGAGCTCCTGGCGGAGGGGCTGCAGGCGATGGACGAGGGAAGCGAGGAGAACCCGGCCGCAATGGACCTGCTGGGGGCAGCGGTGCGGGCGCTGGAGGGGCTGACCCGCATCGACGAGACGCTGGAACCCCGGCTGCGGGAGGCGGAGGAGCTCACCTATCGGCTGCAGAGCCTGACCGAAGCGCTGCGGGACTACCGGGAGCGGGTCGAATACAACCCCCGCCGGCTGGCGGAGGTGGAGGAGCGGCTGGACCTGATCCACCGCCTGGAGCGGAAGTACGGCCCCGCCATCCCGGACGTGCTGGCCTACGCCCGCCGGGCGGTCCAGGAGCTGGAGGCCATCACCCACAGCGAGGAGCGGATCGCCGAGCTGAGGGCGGAGGAGGAGCGGTTGCTGGAGGAGCTGGGAGGGGTGGCGCTGGAGCTCTCGCTGCAGCGGCGGGAGGCGGCCTATGGGCTGGCCCAGGCCATCGAGGAGGAGCTGCAGGACCTGCGAATGGAGGGGGCGCGGTTCGGGGTGGAGTTCCGGTGGCAGGAGGATCCCCAGGGCGCCCCCCTACCCGTCGCCGTTTCGAGTTTCAGGTTCCAGGTCTCTGGCCTCGAGCCGGGCCAACCCGAAGCCTCCGACGTGCAGCCGGAAACAGTGAGGCCCGAAGCTGCTCCCAGAGTCGCCTTCGACGCGACGGGCATCGACCGGATCGAGTTCCTGGTCTCCCCCAATCCGGGCGAACCGTTGAAGCCGCTGGCGAAGATCGCCTCCGGCGGGGAGACCTCCCGGCTGATGCTGGCCCTCAAGGCGGTCCTCTCCCGCGCCGACGAGACGCCCACCCTGGTTTTCGACGAGATCGACCAGGGGATCGGCGGGCGGGTTGGCGCGACGGTGGGGGAGAAGCTGTGGAGGCTGACCGTGGCCCAGGAGGATGGGGCACCCCCCCACCAGGTCCTCTGCGTCACCCACCTGCCGCAACTGGCCGGCTTCGGGGACCTTCACCTGAAGGTGGAGAAGGAGGTCGTGGAGGGTCGCACCGTCACCCGCGTCGCACCGCTCGAGGGGCCCGCCCGCGTGGAGGAGATGGCCCAGATGCTGGGGGCCGGGGGGGCGTCGGCCTACCGGAGCGCGGAGGAGATCCTGGAACAGGTGGCGAGTCGCAAGTCGCAGGCGGAGCGGTAGCTTCCCCCGCACGCCGGAAGGTCGGGATTTTATGAACGAAGAGCGCCTGATTTTAGAATCTGACGATAACATCAAGGTGCGCGTGGACATGTCCGTGAGGGTGCAGGCTATGTCCAGCACGGCCACCGGATTGCACGAGGTGCAGGTGCGGGCCGGAGATGAACGACAAATCCCTTCTGAAAGCCTGGCGCTGGTGGATTGGGAGCGGGTGTACCTGGATTTACTGGATTACAAAGCGCGCAAGGGCTGGCGCAACCTGATCATCCGCCCTGAGACGCCGCGTCAACTTATGGGGCAGATCGCCTACACCCTGATTGCTGATGAAGCGGTGGTGCGTCCGAATACCTTTGCCGGGCGCGAACTGCTCCAGCAGGCTGTGACCAACATTCTGCGCAAATACCTGGACACGTTTTA
>DQUX01000217.1 GCA_015662065.1 Anaerolineales bacterium
CCACCAGGCCGAAGAGGACGCCGCCCGCCAGGCTCGCGACGAAGAGAGGCCAGAGGTCCGCCGTCGCCCGGCGCTCGGGGATCCCCAACAGCGCCGTCCCCAACAGGAGGGAGGGGTAGATGGGAAAGACATACTCCCAGGCGTGGCGAAACCAGTAGTTCACAAACGTCCGTCGCTCGGCGCTGACCCCCAGCCGCTGCCCTACCTGGCCGACCAGCGGGGCGGAGAACATAGCGCCCCCCACCATCGGCAGGAGGCCGATGAAGGCTGGCCACAGCGCCAGCACCACCCGCGCATCCGGCACCAGCCCCTCCATCGCCTCCACCATCCGCGCCAGCCCCGCCGTCTCCCGAAGGAGTTCCCCCAGCATCATGATGAGCACCACCACCACCGCCAGGCGGAGGGTCAGCGGAGCGGTGAACGCCCTGAGGAAATCCCAGGCCAGATCGGGCACCGGCCGGGCGAAGAGCACCCCCACGAGCGCCGAGGCCAGGATGAGCGCCAGCCCCAGGTTCCACTTCCGCGCCAACAGGAAGAGGAGGAGAACCAAGACCGCCAGAAGTCTCACCAGGCCACCCATCCCGGTCACCGCCACACCGCCGTGGCCCGCCCCGCCAGCGCGTCACCGATGAGGATGCGGTAGCAGGGACGCAGGGGATAATCGCACTCGGGCACAGCGAATGATTGTAGCGCAGAAGAGATAAAGGGGCAAGCGGGAACTGCACGAATGTGCTAGAGAGCGCCCTGCGGCCCGCGCCCCGCCTCCAGATCAATTCGCCGCTCCTCACCTCGTAGAAGGCGACGGATGTTGGGGCGCAGCGCCCAGAGGGTGAGGGCGGAAGTGAGGACCCCGTGGGCCAGATAGGCCCACGGGCCGGCTCCCAGCCCGGCCCGCGCGGCGAAGAGAGCGGGGAGGAGAAGGGCGCCGACGATGGAACCCAGGGAGGCCCGGCGTGTGAAGAGAGCCACCCCTAAAAGCACGGGGATCAGGATAAGGCCGCTGAGGGGCCACAGGGCCGCCGCCCCGCCGATGGAGGCCATCGTGCCCGCGCCGCCCCGGAAACGAAGGAAGATCGAGTAGTTGTGCCCCACCACGGCCGCCACACCTGCCAGGGCCAGGAGGAGGGGTGGCCCGCCCAGCCACCGTGCCACGAGCACCGATACCGCCGCCTTCAAACCGTCCACCACCCCGGTCAGCACCGCCGCTCCCCACCCCGCCGCCCGCAGCACGTTCGTCCCCCCCGTGCGCCCGCTGCCCACCTGCCGTACGTCGATTCCCCGCAACCAGCGGACAACCAGGACCCCCACAGGGACGGAGCCCAGCAGATACCCTACAACCAGAGCAACGACCCAACGCCACATAAGCCACCTCCACACTGCCTATGTACAGGATTTACGCCGTTCCGCCCACACCCACTCCAGAGGTGCAAAGAGCACAGAGTTCCGCGGAGAACCTGAGGTCTCTCGGTGCTTCTCCGTGTCCTCCGCGCCTCCCCGGTGTTCCATCTCTCATAAGTGCGTAACCCCTACGATGTAGAGAACACAGGAGCGGGCCACCCGTTGCGCTCAGGAGAGCCCCCCGCTGATGGAGCAAAGCCCCCTCCGGCAAGCCGGGCCGGCCCGCAGGGCTTTGGCGTATCCAGCGCTGGCCCTCCTGCTTGCCCTTTGGTCCCGACCCCTGTACAATGGTCCGCGCTACGGCCCCCCTTGTCAGCCCCACGCGGGCAACAGGGGCGGGATGAGACTGGTGGCCAAACTGGCGAGCGGACCCGTTCTGAGCGGAGCGGACGGGGAGGACAGGTTTGCCCAGCACAGAATACAAGAGAGACACACAGCCGAACCCCGAGCGAACGCGGGGGGTCCGGAACACGGTCTTAGCCAGCTTCTTCCTGGGCTGGGCGCCGATCCTGGGCAAGCTGGCCTACGCCCAGGGAGTCGCCCCCTTCACCCTGGCAACGGTGCGCACGCTGGTGGCGGTGATGTTGCTGTGGGTCGGATATGTCCTCTTTTGGAGAGACCGGCTGCGGATCACCTGGCGGGAGCTGGTGGGGTGCATCGCCGTCGGCGCTGTCAACGGCATCGGTTCTCTGCTGTACTACGCGGGCCTCTCCCGATTGGACGCCTCCCTCGCCTCCTTCCTCAACACCCTCTACCTGCTATGGGTGGTCCTCTTCCTCACCGCCTCCGGCCAACCTGTGCGGCTGCTGACCCTGCTGCGAATGGCTCTGGCGATAGGTGGGGTCTACCTGCTCACCGGGGCGGGCGTGGGGAAGCCGGACTGGCTGGGGGCGATGCTGATGGTGGCCTCCGCGGCCACCTACGGCTGGCACCTGGTCCTGGGCCAGTGGGTCCTGGCCGACGTGCCCTCCCGCACCGCCACCCCCTACATCCTCACGGCGATGGCCACCACGGTGGGGATGGCCCGTGTGATTCAGGGGGGAGCCCTCGAGGCCATTCCCCCGGCGGGATGGGAGGTCATCGTGGCCTTGGGGGTCACCACCGTCCTCTCCCGCGTCCTGATGTTCGCCGGGCTCCAGCGGCTGGGCGGGATCGAGGCGGCGCTGGTCAGCCTGCTGGAGCTACTGATCTCACTGGGGCTGGCCTTCCTGCTCCTGGGAGAGCGGCTGACCCCCCTCCAGTGGGTCGGCGGGGGGGGGCTGGTCGTCAGCATTCTGCTGGGGGAGCGGGAGTAGAATGTGGAAGGTGCTGCCGGGCAGCCGCTCCTCATCCCGCCCCTCGCTCTCCACCCAGATCCTCCCCCCGTGAGCCTCGATCAGCCCCCGGGCCACCGTCAGCCCCAATCCCAGCCCGCCGCCCTTGAAAGCGGTCTTGCTGGAGCGGTGGAGAGCGGTATCCTCCAGGACGTAGAAGCGATCGAAGATGCGCTCCTGATCCTCCAGGTCGATCCCAATGCCGGTATCCCGCACCGTCAGATGAACGGTCTGCTCCACGACCCGCCCGGAGATACGGATAGTCCCCCCGTCGGGGGTATACTTGGCAGCGTTACTGATCACGTTCCACAGCGCCTGATAGAGCCGCTGGGAATCCCCCACCATCGGCGGAAGGTCCTCCGTCCCCTCGATCTCGAAGGTCAACTTCCGGTCGGGGCCCAGTCCGGTGATGTTCCGCACCACGCTGCGCACCAGGGGGTCCAGGATGACCGGCCCCATCGCCAGGTCCAGCTTGTTGGCATCGATGAGGGAGACGTTGAGGATGTCCTCCACCACCTGGCTCAGCCGCTTGGTGGCCTCGGCCATCTTCTGGAGGATGAAGCGCGGGCTACCGACCTCGTCGGCGGGGCCGGGGATGTCTGGGTTGGAGAGAAGGATCTGGGTGTAGCCATAGATGGCCGTAAGAGGCGTGCGCAGCTCGTGGCCGGCCAGAATGACGAAGTCCGTCTTCATCCTGTCGATACGGTGGAGCTCGGCGTGGGCCTCCTGGAGCTCGCGGATCTTCTCCTCCAAGTGCTCCACCAATCGGCGGCTGTATTCCGCCAGGTACTCGGCCTTCTCCTCCGGGGATTCGACCTCCTCCCGCAGGCCGCCCAGGAAGGCCCGCACCTGCTCTGGGAAGGTGTCCACGTCTATGGGCTTGGGGATGTAGCCGTCGCAACCGGCGATGAGGGCCCGCTCCCGGTCCCCCCTCAGCGTGGCGGCGGTGACCGCCACGATGGGCATATGCCGCGTCTCTTCCATAGACCGCAGGCGGGTGGTCACCTCATAGCCGTCCATACCGCCGATGTTGATATCCATCAAAATGAGGGCCGGCCGGACGCGCCGGGACACCTCCAGAGCCGTCACCCCATCGGCCACCACCACGACCTCATACCCCTCCACCGTCAGCACCCGCTCCACCAAAGCCGCGCTGGCGGGGTCATCCTCGACGTACAGAATGCGCGGACGTCCCTCTTGACTCATTCCCCCTTCCCCTCCAGCGCGCCCAATATCTCCCGCAGCAGCTCCTCATCGGTAAAGGCCCCCTTTTGCAGAAGCATCTGACTCTGCTCACTCAGCCGAGCCCACTCGTCCGTGGTCAGCTCCTTGGCGGTGACGACGATGACGGGGGTCCCTGCCAGCTCCTCGTCCGCCCGGAGGGCGTCCAGCACCGCGAACCCATCCACCTCCGGCATCATCAGGTCCAGCAAGACGACGTCCGGTCGCTCACGGCGGATCATCTCCAGGCCGGCCCGCCCATCGTGGGCCACGAAAATTTGGTAGTCCCCGCAGGCCTGGAGAATGCGCCGCAGGAGACGGACGGCGCTGGGGTCATCCTCCAGGATGGCAACGCGACGCACGCTCCGGTCCAATTGCTCCAGCGAGCCCAGGAGCCCCTCCTCAATGGCGGGGGTCTCCGCGGGCAGCTCCACCGTCCGGGCCCACTCCTCCCCCAGGAGGTGCTTCTCCACCGGGAAGGTGTGACCGGAGCAGTTCACCACCACCACCTCGTCCCGCCGGATGACCCCCTTGCTCAGCAGCTTGAAGAGGCCGGCGAAGGCCAGGGCGGCGGCCGGCTCCATCGAGAGGCCGTCCAGCTTCGCCATCACGTGCATAGCGCGGAACGTCTCCCCGTCGCTGATCGCCTCGAAGGCCCCCCCGTGCTCCCGGACGACCCGCGCCAGGAAGGCATAGGCCGGGCCGGGGCTGCCGGTGGCGACGGTGATGACGCGGGTGCGGGGTTGGAGGACCGGCTCCGCCTCCTCCAGCCCCTTCTCGAAGGACCAGACCATCGGGGCACACCCCCGGGCCTGGATGCAGGCCAGCCGGGGCATGCGGTCCACCAGCCCCATCTGCACCAGCTCCTGATACCCCTTCCAGACCCCCACCGGTCCCATCCCGCCGCTCACGGACTGGATGTACCAATCCGGCGCGCGCCAGGGGGTGGAGCCCGAGCCCAGGAAGAGGGGCAGTTGCTCGGCGATCTCGAAGGCGACGGTCTTCATGCTCTCCCGCGCGGCGATGGACCGGATCCCCCGGTCCAGGTAGAGCCCCTGCCGCCGGGCGAACTCCGCCGCCACCCGCTTGGTCTGGTCGTAGGTGCCGGTGACCTTGACCACCTCGGTGCCGTAGATGGCGACCTCCCGCATCTTCTCCGGGGGGACCAAGCTGGTGAGGAAGGCCCACAGCTTAATGCCGGCGAGGGCGGAGTAGGCGGAGTAGGAGATGGCGACGTTGCCGGTGGAGGCAACCACCGCCTCGGTCACCCCTAGCTCCTTCATCACGGAAATGGATAGGGAAGCCTGCCGGTCCTTGAACGATCCGGTGGGTCCCTGCCGTTCATCCTTGACGTAGATATAGGGGGCACTCAGCATCATCCCCAGGTTGATGGCGTGCAGGAGGGGCGTGCCCCCCTCCCCCATCGTGACCCGGTTCGCGTCGTCCCGCAGGGGGAGGAGCTCCCAATACCGCCACATATCGAAAGGGCGGTCCCGCAGAACCTCCGGCCAGGCCCCGGCGATTCCCTCATAATCGTAGAGCACGTCCAGCCAGTCCCCCTCGCAGCGAGGGCACCGTTCCAGCGCCCGGTCGAACGGCTCCTGGTAGCCACAGTGGGCGCACCTCAGTTGCAGGGAAGCAAGTCGATGATGCTCCATACCCTCTCCGTCTCACACCTCACATCTCACGCATCAGGTTTCACGCCACCCGCCTCCGCTCCCATTTCTGCAGGGCGGCGACCACGTCCTCCAGCAGTTCCTCCTGCTCCAACACCCCTTTCTGAATCAGCGCTGCGATGCGGTGGTTGAGCAGACGATGCTCCTCTGCGGTCAACTCCTTGGCCGTGACGACGATGATGGGAATCGAGCGGGTCGTCTCGTCCGCCTTGACCGCCTCCAGGACGGCAAACCCGTCCACCTCCGGCATCATCAGATCCAGCACGATGAGCTGGGGCCGCACCCGCCGGATCAGACGGATGGCCTCCTGCCCGCTGTCCGCCTCCACGACCTCGTACCCGTCCTGGCTCTCGATCATCCGGCGCAGGAGTTTCCGATCCTCCTCCTGATCGTCCACCACCAGCACCAGGTGGCGGCCCGCCTCCCGGTCCAGCCGATCCAGCGCCGCCAGCAGGTCCTGCTCCAGGATGGGCTTCACCAGGTAGTCGGCCGCCCCCAGGCTCATCCCCCGGCCCTCCTCGCTGACGATGGTGCACATAACCACCGGGATATGACAGGTTTCCGGGTCGGCCTTCAACTCCTGGATCACCTGCCAGCCATCCTTCTCCGGCATCATCACATCCAGGGTAATGGCGTGGGGCTTCAGCCGCTTCGCCTCCTCCAGCACCCGGGCCGCGTCGGTGAGGCCGATCACCCGGTACCCCTGCTTGTGGAGGTAGCGACGGAAGAGGGTGATGACCCCCTGGTCATCGTCCACGCAGAGGACCAATTTCCCCCCCTCTGCATCGGGCATCTCCGCCGGTACCGGGGGCTCCTCGACCACCGTTCCCTCCTGCAGGGCAGGCGGCCCCTGGACGGGGAGGGTGAAGCAGAAGGTGGAGCCCCGACCGACTTCGCTCTCCGCCCATATCCGCCCGCCGTGGAGTTCGACGAAGGACTTGCTGATGGCCAGCCCCAGTCCGGTGCCGCCGTACTTCCGGGAGGGGGAGGCATCCACCTGGGTGAAGGCTTCGAAGATGCGGGGCAGCTTGTCGGGAGGGATGCCAATGCCGCTGTCGGCAACGGAGATGGTGATGAACTCCTCATCGGCCCAGGCCTCCACGCGGATGAACCCTTCATCCGTAAACTTGGCCGCATTGGAGACCAGATTGAGCAGCACCTGGCGGATGCGGCGGTTGTCGCCGATGACGGCGGGCAGGTCGTCTGGGATCGACTGCTGCATCTCGACCGGCTTGTCTTTGACCAGCGCAATGGCGGTAGCCATCACGCCCCGGATCACCTCCTCCAAGTCCACCAACTCGAAGGACAGTTCCACCTTGCCTGCCTCGATCTTGGAGATGTCCAGGATGTCGTTGATCAGGCCCAAGAGGTGCTGACCGCTGTTGTAGATCGCCTCCAGGTCCTGCCTCTGCAGATCGGTGAGCGGGCCGTCGATCCCCTTGAGGATGACGCGGGAGAAGCCGATGATGGAGTTGAGAGGGGTGCGCAGCTCGTGGGACATATTGGCCAGGAACTGGCTCTTGAGCCGATCCACCTCCGCCAACCGCTCTGCCGTCTGCACCGCATCCTGGAACAGGCGGGCGTTCTCCAGGACCACGCTCAGGTTAGCGCCGATGATCTCGGCGAAGCCCACGTCGTCGGGGCCTGGCGGGGGCTGCCCCTCCGTCCGGCACAGGGCCAACACGCCCAGCACCCGGTCGCGAGAGACGAGGGGGACGTAGATGTCGTATCGAAGCCTCAGCCGGTCGGCCAGGACGGCAAAGGGGCCGCTGACGCTCCCGGCGACCCTCTCCAGCACCTGGGAGCATCGCTGCTCCACCGCAGCAAAGAGGGTGGGGTTCATCTCCCGCGTCACCTGTACCCCCTCGTCCAGCGGGATATCGCTGGCATCGGAGGCGTGGACGGCGACGGGCCGGAGGGCCTCCTCCCCGGGCTCCCATAGGAAGACCGCGGAGGGAGTGCCCAGCCGATGGGAGATGGTCTCCCCGGCCCGGTGAAGCAGGTCCTCCGGATCCAGCGAGGTAGAGGCGGCCTGAAGCACCTCGCTGATGAGGGCGCGGCGCCAGGCGTCGTCCTCGACCTCGGCGAAGAGCCGGGCGTTCTCGATGGCGGTGGCCAACTGGTCGGCCATCGTCTGCAAAGCGGTGATGTCCTCTTCGGTGAAGGCGGCCGGTTTGTCGGACTGGATGGTCATCGCCCCGATGACCCGGCCACGGCTGACAAGGGGTAGGGCCATCTCGGAGCGGGTCTCCGGCAGGAGCGGATTGTCGAAGCGGACCGC
>DQUX01000376.1 GCA_015662065.1 Anaerolineales bacterium
CGAAGTCGAAGGGCGAAGTCGAAGGGCGAAGTCGAAGACCATCCAAGCCGGGCGAACTCGCCTGCGCACTGAAGCACACCCGCGGTGGGTCTGCGGTTGACACTCGAGTTCCTCGGAAATATACTTCCAAGGGAGGAGACGATCAAGAGACTGGCCAAGGGGGTACGAAGTGAAGACCGTCGTTGCTGCTGCGCTGGGAGAGTGTGTCCACGTCGCTGGCGTACTCAACTTCCTCCGGCTGGCGGAGGCCGCTGGCTGGAAAACCGTCTTCCTCGGCCCGGCTGTGCCGGTCGAGCGGGTTCTGGAGGCCGCCCGGCGCGAGGGGGCGGACCTGGTCGGCGTCTCCTACCGGCTGACGCCGGAGACCGGCGAGCGGCTGCTGGCGACATTCGCCGAGGCGGCGGACGATCTCCATGCCGCCGGCGTCTGTTTCGCCTTTGGCGGCACGCCCCCCGTGGCCGAGCGGGCCCGCGCTCTGGGCTTCTTCGAGCAGGTCTTCGAGGGCGGTGAGCCGCCCGAGGCGGTGCTGGCCTATCTGAAAGGCCGGTCGCTTGGCGAGCCCACCGCAGCCGATTTCCCTCAGGCCACCGTGGAGCGAATCCGCTGGAAGAGTCCCTTCCCCATCAACCGGCACCACTTCGGCCTCCCCACGCTGGAGGCCACGCGCGAGGGGATCGCCCGCATCGCTGAGGCCCAGGTGCTGGACGTCATCTCGTTGGGGATCGACCAGGATGCCCAGGAGAACTTCTTCCACCCCGATCGGCAGGACCCCCGCCGAAGGGGAGCGGGTGGGGTGCCGGTGCGGACCCCCGAGGACTACCGTATCCTCTACCAATCCAGCCGTCGCGGCAACTTCCCGCTGCTGCGCACCTACTCTGGCACCGATGACTTCCTCCGCTTGGCAGAGATGTATGTGGAGACCATCAATATCGCATGGTGCGCGATTCCCATCTTCTGGTTCAACCAGATGGACGGACGGGGGCCCTGGGACCTGGAGGGCTCCATTCGCGAGCACCAGAAGGTGATGGCCTGGTACGGAGAGCGCGGCATCCCGGTGGAGCTGAACGAGCCGCATCATTGGGGGATGCGGGAAGCGCCGGACGTGATCTTCGTTGTCTCGGCGTACCTCTCAGCCTACAACGCCCGTGCCTTCGGCGTGCGCGACTACATCGCCCAGTTGATGTTCAACAGTCCGCCGGGCCTCTCCGATGGGATGGACCTGGCCAAGATGCTGGCCTGCCTGGACATGATCGCGCCGCTGGCGGGGCCAACGTTCCGCATTTGGCGTCAGACGCGGACCGGACTCCTGAGCTACCCGCTGGACACGGACGCGGCCCGGGCGCACCTGGCAGCCAGCGTCTATCTGCAGATGGCGCTGCGCCCCCACGTCCTCCATGTCGTCAGCCACGTCGAGGCGCACCACGCCGCCACCGCCGAGGACGTGATCCAGGCCTGCAAGATGGCTCGCCGGGTGGCGGATAATGCCCTTCGCGGTCAGCCCGACATGACCGCTGATCCCGCGGTACAGGCGCGCAAGGAGGAGCTGGTTCGGGAGGCGCAGGTGACCCTGGCGGCGATTCGCAGCCTGGCCGGGCCCGGTGTGGATGATCCCTTCACCGACCCGGTCGCGCTGGCCAGGGCCGTGACGGTGGGGGTGCTGGACGCACCCCACCTGCACAGTAACCCCTTCGCCCGCGGGCAGATCGTCACCCGGATCGATCGGCGAGGGGCGTGCGTCGCAGTGGACCCCGAGACTGGCCGGGCGCTCTCAGAGGAGGAGCGACTGGAGAGATTGCTGGGTGGAGATCGCTGGCTGAATGAACCGGAGGGCTGAATGAGCGAGCGGACACGCTACACCGTCATCGGCGCGGGTCACGGGGGGAAGGCGATGGCTGCCCACCTGGCACTGATGGGCTTCCCCGTCACCCTGTACAACCGGACCCCGGAGAATGTGGCCGCCGTCAAGACGCGGGGCGGGATCGAGCTGAAGAGCTACGAAGGGGGCCCCCACGGTTTTGGGCGGCTTGGGCTGGTCACCTCCGACGTAGGAGAGGCGCTGGAGGAGGCGCAAGTTATCATGGTTGTAGTCCCCTCCACAGCCCACGCCGACATCGCCCGGGCCACTGCCCCCCATCTGCAGGATGGCCAGATCGTCGTGTTGAACCCCGGCCGGACCGGAGGAGCTCTGGAGTTCGTCTATGTGCTGCACGAGTGTGGCTGCCAGGCCGATGTCACCGTGGCTGAGGCGGAGACGCTGGTCTACGCCAGCCGGTCGGAAGGGCCGGCTCAGGCTCGCATCTTCCGCATCAAGGAGGCCGTGGGGGTAGCCGCGCTGCCTGCGGTACGCACGCCGCGGGTCCTGGAGGCGCTTTCCACTGCATATCCCCAGTTCATCGACGGCACCAGCATCCTTCACACCGGCCTGAACAACATGGGCGCCATCTTCCATCCTGCCCTCACCCTCCTCAACGCTGGGCGCATCGAGTCGACCGGCGGCGAGTTCCAGTTCTACATCGACGGGGTGACCCGGTCGGTGGCCCGCGTGCTGGAGGCCCTGGACCGGGAGAGGGTGACGGTCGCGGCGGCGCTGGGCATCCGTGCGCGAACGGCCCTGGAATGGCTGCGTATGGCGTACGACGCCACGGGAATGGACCTGCACGAGGCGATCCACAACCAGCGTGGGTACTACGGGATCACGGCGCCGGGCACGCTGAACCATCGGTACATCACCGAGGACGTACCCATGAGTCTGGTGCCCATCGCCGCGCTGGGGCAGCGATACGGCGTGCGGGTGCGCGGGGTGGAGAGCATTATCCGGCTGGCGTGCATTGTCCACCGCACCGACTACTGGCGGCGCGGTCGGACGCTGGACAAACTGGGTATCGAGGAGTTGAGTGTGGATGAAGTGGTGCGGTATGTGATGGAGGGAGAGCTATGATCACCGTCCAGGTCAAACTCTTCGCCACCCTCCGCCGCCACTATCCCAACCTGGGCATCGGCGAGGTGCTGACGGTGGGGCTGCCGGACGGGGGGACGGTGGATCAACTGGTGGAGCAACTGCGCCTCCCCGCCGATCAGATCAAGGTCGTCTTCATCAACGGCGTGGTACGGGATGGGAGCCACCCCCTGGCAGATGGGGATGAGGTGGGGATCTTCCCGCCAGTGGGCGGGGGGTAGGTCATGCCCGGCGATCTCCTCCGCGTGACCTTCCCCGCCACTGGCGGCGGGCCGCTGCTGGAGGGCTGGCTGCACCTGCCGGGCGGGTCAGAGTCAGCTCCGGCCGCGGTCGTCTGCCATCCGCACCCCCTGATGGGCGGCACGATGGACAACGCCGTCGTGACGGCCGTATGTCGCACGTTGGCCGAGCGGGGGCGGGCAGCGCTGCGCTTCAACCTCCGGGGAACGGGCCGCAGCGAGGGCGCTTTCGATGAGGGACGCGGCGAGATGGACGATGTAGCCGGCGCGGTGGACTTCCTGTGCGCCCGAGCGGAGGTGGATCCCAGCCGACTGGCGGTAGCGGGTTACTCCTTCGGCGCCTGGGTTGCGCTGCGCCACGCCGTCCGCGACCCCCGACCGCGCTGGCTGGCGGGCATCGCCCTGGTGCAGGACCACTACGCCGAGCCCTTCCTGGATAACGATCCACGGCCCAAGCTGCTCATCGCTGGGGAACATGACCCGTGGGCACCGGCCGACGCGCTGCGCGCCTACGGGGCGCGGCTCCGGTCACCCAAGACAGTCCGCATCATCCCCGACACCGACCACTTCTTCAGGGGGCAAGAGGATAGGGTGGCCAGGATCGTCGCAGACTGGTTGGAGGCATCCGCGCCTGGATGATCCGCCTCGGGATAGAGAGCAAGAGAAAGGGCGGCCATTCGTGAACGGCCGCCCTTGTGGTGCCGTCTCGCTCCCGGCGCGGTAAGGCGCTCCGTTAGCGGGTTTCTTGTTCCGCCTACCTTTGGCCGGTAGAGGGCCTGGGTGCCCCATCATACGCCGGGAGCGGAGGACGGGTCCCCTTAGCTGTTTCTATAATACCCCATCGCGGGGGGAATGTCAATAGAACAGACGAGCGGAACGCACTTCGACACAACGGCAGCGCGGCCCGGCAAGCCCCTCACGCCTGCTGGCACCTCGGGCAGAGGTGAGTCCCCCGCCCCCCCACGACGATACGCTCGATGGGCGTCCCGCAGCGGGGGCATGGCCGCCCGACCCTCCCGTAGACCGCCAGCTCTCGGTTGAACGTGCCCGGCCGGCCGTCCGCGCCCACATACCCTCGATCCTCCAACGTGGTCCCTCGCCGGTCGATGGCCTCCGCCAACACCTCCCGGATCGCCCGGTGAAGACGGAGCACCTCCTCCCCGCTCAACGTGTCCGATCGGCGGAGAGGATGGACCCGCGCCCTCCAGAGGGCCTCGTCGGTGTAGATGTTCCCCAGGCCGGCCAAGAACCGCTGGTTCAGCAGGAGCGGCTTCAACCGAGCCCGCCGCCCCGCCAGCATCTCCCTCAGCCGCTCCGGCGTGAACGCCTCCCCCAACGGCTCCGGCCCCAGCCCCTCCAGCACCTCCTCGGGATCGACCGTCAGCACCGCCCGCCCGAACTTGCGGGGGTCGGAGAAACGGACCCGCCGGCCGTCGTCCAGCATCAACAACACCCGCGCGTACCGCTCCTCTCCCACCCCCTCCGGCTCCAACACCAACCGCCCGCTCATCCCCAGGTGGATCAGCAGATGATCCCCCCCCTCCAACCGGATCACCAGCCATTTGCCTCGCCGCCCCACCCCCAGGAGCCGCCGGCCCACAAGCCGCTGCACGAAGACCGTGGGGTCCGGCGCGGCGATGGTCCGCGCCCAGCGCACCTCCGCCCCCACGATCCGCCGGCCCACGGCCTCCCGCAGCCCCTGGGCGATGGTCTCTACCTCCGGTAGTTCCGGCATCCCCTCACAACCTCATCCCGGGCAGTCCCCCAAAAGCGCCGGTCGCCTCGACGCGGAACCGTCGCGCACAAAACCGCGCCGCCGCACAGGGACACATCCCCGTTCCCCCCAACGGTCGGCGCAAAATGACCTCGCCAGCCCGGCTCCCCAGACCGGGACGACGGCAAGGGTCAATTGAGATTGTGGCAGCAGGCCGGAGGTCCGGCCAGCGCTTCGGTCCCTACGCCACGATGTTCTTGCGATCGTACTTCTGCACCCCTCCCAGGGCTGTCTTTCTGAGCCAGCGATAGGCACTGACGACCTGCTTCGGCGGGAGCCCACCGTCGTACGGCAGTGCGTAGTCGAAGGCGATCCCATTGCCAAACGTCCACGCCCTCATAAAGACGATGTTCTTGTTCAGCTCGTTGGCCAGCTCCAACTGGTCCTTGGTGCTGGCTCCCCTCTTGTATCCGAAGAGCATCAAGTATCGGACCAACTGCTTGGCCGTATCCACCGACACGAATATCTTGATACCCCCTTCGGTAACACGGACATCCCCATCATCGGTGAGA
>DQUX01000253.1 GCA_015662065.1 Anaerolineales bacterium
AAGCCCACCCCCCCCTCCAGCGGCTCTATCTGGACCTCTCCACCCGTTGGAACGGGCGCGCCGCCGCCCACTTGCTGGCCGACTCCGAGGCTACCAAGCAGGACCTGGTCGCCCGTTACTCCACACCGCCGGAGAAGGTCACCGTCGCCTACCCCGGCTACGACGAGACGCTGGCCCCCGTGCGCGACCCCACCGCCGTCGCCGCAGTGAAGGCCCGGTACGACATCACCGGCGACTACTTCCTCCACCTGGGCACGCTGCAACCGCGCAAGAACCTCTCCCGCCTCCTCGCTGCCTTCTCCAACCTGAAATCTGAAACCCAACTGGTCCTTGCCGGCCGCGGGGGTTGGCTCTACAATGACCTCTTCGCTCAGGCCCGCCGGATGGGGCTGGAGGATCGGGTTCTCTTCCCCGGCTACATCCCCGAAGCGGATAAGGCACCCCTCCTCAGTGGCGCGCTGGCCTTCGTCTTCCCCTCCCTCTACGAGGGGTTCGGTCTGCCGGTGTTGGAGGCCCAGGCCTGCGGCTGCCCGGTGATCTGCGCCGACACCTCCAGCCTGCCAGAGGTGGCCGGGGAGGGGGCGCTGCTGGTGGACCCGGCGGACACGGAGGGGCTGGCGAGGGGGATGGCCCGCCTGGCCCAGGACGCCGCGCTGCGGGCCGAGCTGGTGGAACGGGGCTTTGCCAACCTCCGCCGCTTCTCCTGGGAAAGGTGCGCCCGCGCCGTCCTGGAGGTCATCGAGCGGCTGATGGAGGGAGAAGCGCAGCGGTGAGCCGGACCCCACCCGTCCTCCGCATCCTGGGCGTCCCGGTCCACGATGTCACCTGCGAGGAGACGTTGGGCCGGATAGCCGCCTGGATCGCCCGGGGTGGTTCTCATCAGATCGCCACCGTCAACCCGGAGTTCGTGATGGCCGCCCGGCGGGCCCCGGCCTTCAGGGCGGTGCTGGAACGGGCCGACCTCTGCTTGCCCGACGGGGTGGGTATCACCCTGGCTGCCCGCTACCTGGGCCGGCCGCTCCGGGAGCGAGTGGCGGGGGTGGACCTGGTGGAGGGGCTGGCGGCGCGGGCGGCGCGGGAGGGCTGGCGACTCTTCCTCCTGGGGGCCGCCCCCGGCGTGGCGGAGAGGACCGCCGAGGCGCTGACCTCCCGCCATCCCGGGCTGGTGGTCTGCGGCACCCATGCCGGAAGCCCGGCTCCCGAGGAGGAGGAGGGGATCGTCCGGCGGGTGCGGGCTGCCCGGCCGGATGTCCTCCTGGTGGCCTACGGCGCGCCCGCGCAGGACCTCTGGCTGGCCCGCAACCTGGCCCGCACCGGCGCGGCGGTGGGCATCGGCGTCGGCGGGGCCTTCGACTACTTGGCCGGAGTCGTTCGCCGTGCTCCCCTTTGGGTCCGCCGCCTGGGCCTCGAATGGCTCTTCCGGCTGGTCCGGCAGCCCTGGCGCTGGCGCCGCCAGCTCGCCCTGCCCCAGTTCGCCCTCCTGCTCCTCCTCCGCCGCCGATAGCCAGCCGGGCGTCGGGGCGGGCCTCCGTGCTCGCCCCTTGGCCTCCGTGCCCGCCCCTCCTTGTTGCGATCCTGTTACAACTTGGTTGCGGTTACCGATATCCCATTGACACCCCGGCGGCGCATCGGTTATACTGAAGGGCAAGGAGGGTGCGATGAACCGTTTGCTGTTTCCTACGTTGCTTTCCCTGGCCCTGCTGGCCTTGGTGGGCCTGGCCTTCCAGCCCGCCGCCGCCGGCCCCGCCGATGTCACCCCCCTCCCGCCAGTCCAGAACCCCGATGGGCGGGCGGGGACCTGCTACTCTTTCTACTACGACCCGCCCGAGGGGCCCGACCGCCCCTTCATCCCGCTGGCCCGCGAGGCCGGATCCCGCTGGGACCGCTTCGATTTCAGTTGGCCCACCATCGAGCCGACCAACGACAACTGGAACTTCGGCCCCCACGACGACCTGGTGGACGACCTGCAGGACGGCGGGATCGAGAACATCGTCGGCATCCTCCTCTGGACCCCCGACTGGGTCGCCACGGGGGGGACGACCGCGCTATCCTTGCCCCGCTTCGACCGGCGGTCCCCCGGCTGGTACGCGCCGGTCCCCCGCACTGGCGTGGCCCGTCAGGCGGCCAGCGCCCAGTCCTCCCCGCCCCAGGGGCTGTACCTGCCCTGGGACCACCCCGACAACTACTGGGGGAACTACGTCAACACCGTCGTCTCCCACTTCGGCGACCGGGTGAAATACTGGGAGATGTGGAACGAGCCAGAGTGGGAGTACTTCTGGACCGGCACGTCCGCCGATTACGCCCAACTGCTCAAGGTGGGCTACCTGGCGACCAAGGCGGCGTGCCCCGATTGCACCGTCCTCTTTGGGGGGCTCCATTACTGGGCCAACCCGGCCTTCTACCGCTGGGTGCTGAACACCCTCAACGACGACCCGGACGCGCCGGCGAACAACTATTTCTTCGACGTGATGTCGGTCCACCTCTACAGCCGCTCCTCCAACGCCTACGACGTGGTCAACACCATCCGGAGCGGGATGCTGGAGTTCGTCCCCGAGCACCCGATCTGGCTCACTGAGACCGGTGTGCCGGTGTGGGACGACGATTTGGTGGACCCCGACCCCACCAAGTACGACTACGCCGCCACCCAGGAGGAGGCCGCTGCCTATGTGATCCAGTCCTACGCCGAAGCGTGGGCCTCCGGCGTGGAGCGGTACTTCTTCTTCCGTACCCACGACGCCGATATGTCCGAGTACTTCGGCCTGATCCGCAACGACCGCTCCCTCCGCCCCGCCTACGTCGCCTTCCAGGTCGCCACTACCTATCTGGTCTCCCCCACGATGACGACCCGCGTGGACGATCCCGATGGCACGCGGCGGGTCACCCTCTGGGGCACGCCCTGGGGCAAGCTGAGCGTTCTCTGGAACCGGACCCCCACGACCGCCACCTTTGGCTACCCCGCCATCCTCCCCACCGCCACGCTGGTGGACCGGTGGGGGGTCACCCAGACCATCAGCGCCACGGCCGGGGTCTACACCCTCACCCTGCCGGGGGCCACCGCCAACCTGGTTGACGACCCTGATGATCCCAACGATTCCGACGATCCCGACGACTACATCATCGGCGGCGAGCCCTACCTGGTGATCGAGGCGGACACCACCCCGCCCACGGCCACCGTCCATCCCCTGCCGGCCGTCTCCTACTACACCATCCCGGTCTCCTGGGAGGGGGCCGACGACGCGACGGGAGTCTGGCTCTACGACATCCAGGTGCGGGAGGGGGTCAACGGCGGCTGGACCTCCTGGCTCGACCTGACCACGGCCACGTCGGCACTCTATTTCGGCGACCAGCATGATGAGATGTACTGCTTCCGCGCCCGGGCGTGGGATAACGCCGGCAACCACGGGGAGTGGCCGATCGGGGCTCAGGCTTGCACCACCCTCGACCTGAGCCGCAGGGTTCATCTGGACCTGGAGGCGATCTTCGGGGACGCGAATTCCAATGGGGTGTGGGACGGTGGGGAGATCACGCTGACGCAGGTCTCCCTCCGCTTCGTGGACGGGGCCGGGGCGGACGCGGTCACTCCCACGGTCGGTGCCTCCTGGGAGTTCACGGCCAGCCTGATGCCGGGGGACTACACCCTGGTCGCGGTCCCCGACGGCTGGCCCTCGCCGCCGCCAGGGTGGCTGCCCCGCTGGCTGCCGCTGGTGGTGGAGGCGGGCGGCGGTGTGCAGGAGATCTGGATAGAAGGGCTGGGCCTCCTCCCCCACAACGCCAGCCGCTATCTTCCGGTGGTGATGGCTAACCAGTGATGCATAAGACCTCCGAGGTCGCCGGGGCCTTGGAGGTCTCCGCTCGGTTCAGGTCGGGGCGGCTTACCCAGGGGCTGGCTGGGGCCCCGCGTGGGCGCGCCGCCGGAGCAGAACCAGCGCCACGACCCCTGCCACTGATGCGGCGGAGCCCAGCGCTGCCGCCCCGATGATCAACCCCCGTCGCAGCCGGCGGGTGGCCTCCTGTCGGCGGCGGGAGGCTTCTATCAGTTCCTGCCCCAGGCTGCGCACAAAGGCCGTCGATGGCTCCACCGGCACCATCACCCTCTGGAGCCGCTCGGCCACCTCGGCCAGCCTTGGGGCGAGGCTCTCCCTCTCCCAGGGGGGGAGCGCGTTCCTCTCACCTGGCCGATTGTGTCCTCTGGGAGAGACCGTCGGCCTTCTGGTTTTCTGTTCTCTCATAGCTCAACCCTCCCCCGCCCTCTCTTCCTCCGCCAGTTGTGCCCGCAGGGCCACCAGTGTGCGGTGATAAAGGGACTTGATCGCCCCCTCAGTTCGCCCCATCACCGCGCCTATCTCTGCGTTGGACATCCCCTCTACGAATTTGAGGATCAGCAGTTCCTGCCGCTCCGGAGGGAGGCTCCGCACGACCCGTAGCAACCGCTCCTGCTCCTCTTGCTTCTCGATCGCCTCGTGGGGCTCTCGTTCGCGGCTCTTACCTCCCCCTACCGCTTCCAGCGCCACCACCGGCCTCCGGCTCCGGTCCCGCAGCCAGTTGGCCACCACGTTGTGGGCGATCCGATAGAGCCAGGCGGCGAAAGGGAGGCCCCGGTCCTGATAGCGCGGCAGACTTTTCAGGGCCCGGTAGAAGGTCCGCGCCGTCAGGTCTTCGGCGTCCTGCGGGTTGCCCGTTCGGTAGTAGAGGTACCGGTAGATCCGACCGACGTACCGCTCGTAGAGGGTGCCGAAGGCCTCCGGTTCTTCCTTCGCCAGGGCGATCAGTTCGCTGTCGCTCAGTTCGGTCACGCCGGCCCCTTCTTCTCGAAAGGTGCGTTGGCGTTCAATATTAGAAAACACTGTTGCCTCTCTCTGGTTGCGCCATCTGCGCCCGTTGCCCGTATCATACGTGGCCCGTTTCATCTTCTCCGCGCCCCCCTATTTCGCCCGCTCCAGCACCGCTTGCACCTCGGGCTGTTCCAGGAACCGGGAGCGCAGCTCGGAGTCGTTCAGGGGCTCGACCGTCTGCCGGATGAAGTCGGCGGCGATGCGGAAGTGGATCTGGGCGATCTCGGGGTCCTCGGTGGCGCGTCCCAGGGCTGCGTGGAGCTGCCAGAGGAGCACCCGGCTGGGCAGGGCGTGGGCCCCCTTCAGGGCCTCCTGCAGGACTGTCTGGGCGGCCCTCCGCTCACCGCAGGCCAAGTGGGACCGGCCCTGCAGGAACTTCGCCCGCGCGATGTGGAGCTCGCTCCCCACCGCCTCGGCCTCGGCGGTCAGCTCGCCGGCCACCGCCATCGCCCGTTCCACGCTTCCCTGGCGCAGGAGGGCATCCCCCAGGCTGTAGAGTGCCTGAAGGGCCAGGTCCTTATCGCCGATCTCCCGGGCTTGGGAGAGGGCTTTCTCCAGGCACATCATCGCCTCGCTGTAGCGGCTCATCAGCAACAGGTCCACCCCGATGTTGCGGGTGACGTCCACCTCGACCCGCTCCGCTCCCGCCTCGACCGCCAGGGTGATCGCCTCTTCGTGATACTGGAGCGCCTGGTCCAGGTCCCGCAGCTCCTGGTAGATCTCCCCCAGGTTGTTCAGCACTGCCGCTGTCCGGTGGTCGTCCTGCAGAGTGCGGAAACATTTCAGCGCCTCGTGGTAGGTGGCGATTGCCTTGTCCAATCGGCCGGCGAAGGTGTGGGCGATGCCCAGGTTGATCAGGACGCGCCCCATCTCATAGGCATCGGGCTTCCGCTGGAGGATCGTGTGGGCCTCGTGGAGGGCCTGCACCGCCTCCTCGATGCGCCCTTGCCTCCAGAAGAGGGCGCCCAGGCCGATCCAGCCCCGGATGCAGACCAGTTCGCTTCTGTTCTCCAGGGCCTCTTCCAGCGCTATGCGGTATGCGCTCTCCGCCGTCTGGTAATCGCCGGTGCCGCTGTAGCAAAGGGCGATGCCGACCAATGCCTCCGCCCGCAGGGCCGGCTCTTGGGAGCCGGACCGCACGGCTTGAAAGTCGGCCAAGGCGGCGTAGTCGCCGGAGAGGGCGCGCGCCCGTCCACGTTCCAGCAGAAGGATAGACCGCAGTTGCTCCTGTCCCTCGGTGGGAGGGATCGCCTCGAGCAGGGCGAGGCCCTCGTTTGCCAGGTCTACAGCCTGCTGGTAGCGCCCGCTGATGATCGCCCGCCGGGCCTGACGGCTCTTCTGGCGGGCCGTTTCCAGCGGGGGGATGGTTTCTGTTGGGCTAGAGGGATCGTGGGCTTCCATTATCGCCTGCCTCTTTCTCTGGCAGGGTTGATTATAGCCGTTTTGGCCCGCTCGTCAATCGTTTCTTGTCA
>DQUX01000119.1 GCA_015662065.1 Anaerolineales bacterium
CCGGAGGGGAGTTCGAAACGTCGGGTGGGTACCCCGCCTGCAACCTGGCTGTTAAACAAGACGGGCTGTGAAACGGAGAATCGGAGAGTTCGAAGAGGATATGCGTGGGTTGCGCCTGCAACCGTGGAGGTTGCGCTTGGACCCCACGCGCTTCATCTCGAACCGGAGAATCAAGGGGGATGTACGCGGGGCCGTAAGTCCGCGTGAATCAAGGAGAAAAGCAAAGACCCCGGCGGGTCATCCCGACGGGGTCTCGCGTTAACTAAGAACCGCCAGAGTTGGCGGATTGAAATCTGGCTCCCCGTGTGCAACCCTCTTCATAACCACTCTCCACCGCCAGGATATCACCTAACCCATTGATACGCAACGTCTTTTCAAAGAGCGGCACATTCCCGAGGGGGCGGAAACGGCGTTGATTCGGATTTCCGCTTGGGTCTGGGCTGCCCGGTCCGGGGTGGGTCGTGTCACAGCAGCAGGTCGCAGCTTGTCACAGCTCCGTGTCACAGCTTGTCATAGCTCCCCTTCCGACAACCGGTACCGCTTCGTGGGATCCGTGGGGCTGGTTCCCCGCTCCACGAGCAGGCCCTTTTCCACCATGCCTTTCAGGTCTCGCTGAAGCGTGCGCCGGTTGACCTCCGGGCAGAGCGCCTCGAATTCCTGGATGTTGATGCTCCCGTGTTCGAGGATGTGCATCAGGGCCTGGGCCTGGCGGGGGGAGAGACCGTGCTGGTGGACGAGCACGTCGCGTCGGATCAGCCGCTCCCCCCGTTGCCGGATCTCCATCAGCTGGGTGGCCAGTCCGGTCACGAAGTACTCCAGCCACCCGGTCATGTCCATGTCGCGCTCCCGGACGCCCTGGATCGCCCGGTAGAAGGCCGCCCGGTCCCGGTCGTAGTACTCGCTGATGGTGAACAGGCGCTTGAAGTCGTAGCCCGCGCGGTACAGGCACAGGGTCGAGAGCAGACGCGACGTCCGGCCGTTGCCGTCCAGGAAGGGATGGATATGGACGAGCTGGAACTGGGCGACGCCGCTCACGAGGACCGGATGGGTCTCCCGTTCGCGGTTCAGCCACTCCACCAGTTCCGCCATCAGGATCGGCACATCAACGGCCGGCGGCGGCGTGTAGATCGTCTCGCCGGTGGCGGAGTTGACCACATAGTTCTGGATCTTGCGGTATTCTCCGGGTGCCGCCGCGCCACCACGCACCCCTTCCACCAGGCGCTTGTGGATCTCGCGGATCAGCCCCTCCGTGATCGGTGCGCCGCTGGACAGGTATTCCGAGACGAAATCGAACGCCCGTCGGTAGTTCAGAAGCTCCCGCACATCGTCGGGGTCGGCTTCCGGGACCGACTCGCCGGCCATCAGGCGTTCGGCCTGGTCGAGGGTCAGCTGCGTGCCCTCGATGTGCGTCGTGTGATGGGCCTCGAGCACAAGCGCCCGTTTTCCCATCTCCCGGATCCAGTCTTCCGAGAGGGTGGCGGCTTCCAGGAAACCGCGCGCCCGCTCGATCCGCGTCAGGGCCTCGGTGATGCGGTTCGTGATCGTGAATCGGGGCTGGAAGCCGTGTGTCATGCCGTTTCACCACCTTTCGGTGTGACGGCCGCGATGCCCAACCGGGCCGCCACGTCTTCGTAGTCCGGGGACTCGGCGTAGAGCTTCTCGAGCTCGCTGCGCGCCCGCCGGCGCTGGCCGAGGTCCTCATAGACCAGGGCCCGTTCGTACCGGAGCGCCCGGAGCAGTTCCTCGGACCGGCCTTTCCTCCGGCGCAGGGCGCCCGTCAGGGTCTCCCGCGCCGCGTCCAGGAGCCCGAGCCCGCGCAGGGCCCTGGCCTTGTACAGCAACAGCGCGGTGTGGACCGGCGTCTCGTTCTCGATGCCTTCGGCCAACCGCACGATCTTCCGGCAGACGTTCTTGTCGCCCGGGCGGGCGTCCAACAGCAGCTCGGCGAGGGACAGCTTCACCACCACGTCGTCGGGTTCGATCCGCTTCAGCCTTTCCAGGCAGGCAATCGCATCCTCCCAGCGCTCCTGACGCTGATAGACCTCCACCAGGCCCAACAGCACGCCGCGGAGATCCGGGCCCACATGCGCGGACACCTCGTCTGTGATGGGGAGACTCATGGTGGCGGAGATGCCGTACTTGGAGAAGTAGCGGCCCAGACGGCTGTGTTTCTCGGCGGCCGTCGCCAGGTAGTTCGCAGCTTCTTCCAGCCGCTCCTTCTTGAGCGCCAGGAAACCGGCGAGGTACGCGCCGTCGGCCAGGTGAGTCGCCTGTTCAAGGTGCTGAAGCGCCTTGTCCTCATTCCCCAGCACCAACTCCCGGCACCCGTCCACCAGGGCCTCCTCGTCGTCCGGCGTGATAAGCCGCTTGAAGAAGCCCAGGGTCAGGCGGTCTTCCGGGCGGACCGTTGGGACGGCTGGAGCTGAGTAGGACGCGCTTCTCCTACCGCTGGATCTCCCGCTCGGAACCGTGGTCGTGTAGAAAAGGCCTGTTCCCGGAATGCCCACCGTGGCCCGCTTGCCCCTCGGACCGATGGTGAACTTCGCCCCGCGTGGCCCGAACGAGAGAGAGCCGCCTGACTTGCTCAGGTTCAGGGTCACGCCCGGTGCGATCCTGATTCGTCTCCAGAAGCGGAAG
>DQUX01000234.1 GCA_015662065.1 Anaerolineales bacterium
CCGGGCGCGCGGCCGCTGCCCGCAGTGCCTGCCGTAACAAGGCTGGCCGGCGCAGCCGGGCCTCCACCCGCCGCAGGGCCGCGACCCAGAGAAACACTCCCAGGACGTAGAAGACCAGGCCGTCCCACACGTACATCCGCCGCCAGGAGAGGTAGGCCTGACCCAGCAACGCCAGCGCCAGCCCCCCGGCCATCAAGAGCAAGATGGCACGCCGGTCCTGCGCCTCCATCCGCTTTCAGCCCCCTCCTGTCGGCTGAGAGACACGCGGCCTTTCGGCCACAAAGAACAGGTAGGCCCCCTCCCCGGACAAGGGCTCCTCAAAGAGGGGCCGCAACAGACGCTCCGTCGGCCACAGATTGACCCGCGACGGCCACAGCACCCACCGTCCGGTCAGCCTCTTGCACACCAGCGAGGGCAGCCCCAGATAATGACCCCATTCCAATGCGGTCAGCGCCCGGCGGGAGAAGTAAGGCCAGAAGCGGCGCAGCCGCAGCCCCACCGCCTCCAGCCGCGCCTCCCACACCCCCGGCCCGTCGCAGTGACGGTGGCGGGAGACCCGGTTGAAGAAGGCCCGGTAGGCATCTCCCAGGGACCGCATCCCCAGCCGGTCCAGCGCCCGCCCGATGGAGAGGAGAGGCAGGAAGTTGGGGCCAGGGACAGAGAAGTAGAAAACGCCGCCGGGCCTCAGCACCCGCGCCACTTCCGCCAGCACCAACCCCACCCCCGGGATGTGCTCCAGGACCGAGTTGCTGACCACGGCGGCAAAGGAGCCATCCGGGAAGGGTATCCGCTCCCCCTCGGCACGGATCAGAAGCCGGTACCCCCCCCGGCGCCGGGCCTCTCCCAGCGGCCCGGCCCCGGGATCCAGGCCGACCTGGGGCACACGCGGCAGGGCCACCGCGCCGAAATGGCCGTCACCGCAGCCCAGGTCCAGCACCGGCTCCGGAAGCGGCAGGTCGGCGTAGAAACGAGCCTCCGTAGCCCGCAGCAGCGCCCGAAAGGCCGGTAGGTCGCGCAGATGTCGCCAGAGCAGGTCGTCTGCCACGGCGTAGAGTATACCAGGAGCCCCCGCTTCGTCAACTCCCCCCGCCCCTACCTCACCTCGACCTCCTCCGTCTCCGAGACGATGTCCCGCTGCTGGAGCGCCTCCTTGGCCTCAGACTTACCCCACCGCTGCAACTGGTAGAGCCCCCCCAACAGGACGAGGGGGAGCAGGACGGCCAGCAACAGAAAGACCGGCCCATCCAGCCGGGGCGAGGCCGAAAAACGGTCCAGGTTGAAGAGAACCAGCGCCACGGAGAGCCAGACCGTGAGGAAGTTGGGAATCGCGTCGCCGGAACGCAGCAATTGTAGGCCGATGGCACGCTCTCTGGTGAAGGGGTAGAAGAGGTTGCTGCCCATAAAACCCAGTTGGTCCTCCAGGATGTGGCCGGTGAACCCCAGCCCCACCACCAGCCCGGCCCACAGGGGCGTGCGGGTGAGGAAGCCCCTGGCAAGCCATTCGACCAGTGCACCGATCCCTATTGCGCCCAGCCCCAGCACCGCCGCCAGCGTCAGGCTGTGGGACCAGCGCCGGTGCCAGTCCAGGAAGTGGACGTGGAGTTTATCCCCCTTGCGCACGAACTTGAAGGAGGGGCCGCTGAAGATGTCCACCCGGTTCTCGGCGTCGTAGGTATGGACCATCGGCACGCCGACCCTGACCCGCACCTCCTCCGCCCCCTCCGGCTCGGAGCCGGGGAAGGGGACCTGGCCGGTGTTGACGACGGGGCCGATGCGCACGGCCACCTCGTTGCGGGCCGGGTCGAAGCGGATGGTGTACTGCCGCCAGAGATCGGTTCCCAGGCGGATGGTGTGGAGCACGACGTTCTGCGGCCTGCCCGTCTCATAGGCCCGCCGCATCGCCCCCACGACCTTCTCGGCGATCTCGCGGGCATCCGGATCTGGCCCGGGGTCGATCTCCTCGTCATAGACCTCGAAATACCGGGCAAACTTGAAGTCCAGCGTGTCCGGCAGGATACCGGCGATCCCCCCCAACACCGGCAGGAGCGATCCCTCCGCCGCCTGCTGCACGACCTCGGGGAAAAAAGTGGCGATGGCAACACCGGACACAAAGTGTGCGATACCCTTCACAGTGAGACCTCCGAGAGGCAATGAGATTTGTCATTCGACAAGCCCCATCCACCCTGCCACCGTCGCCCCTGCCCCCACCATATTCAAAGCGATAGGGAGAAGCAACACCCCCATGCAATTCATCCGGCGGGAGCCCCAAAGGACCGGGATGAGGCCGATGCCGGTGGCGACCACGCAGATCAGCAGCCCCTCCAGGCCGGATCGCAGGATGGAGGCGACGGAGCCACCCCCCAACCCCTCCCCCAGCGCCGGCACCGCCGCCACGACCATCAGCAACACCGCCAGCGTGCCGATGCTGATCCAGCGGTAATGCACCCGCGCCACCAGCCAAACGGTCAGCCGGGTCAGCCGGAGAAGCAGGAAAAATGAGAGAACCCCCGCCAGCACCACTCCTGCCACCGCCAGGTAGTAGGTCTGCGGTGTGTGGGCGGTCCAGAGGGTGCTCAACATCCAGGCCATCCCCCCCCGCGTCATATGCAGGCCCGGCACGAAGAAAAGCAGGAAGCCGCCGATGTAGTACACCACCTTGGAGGCCCCCTGAGAGACGATGAACAGCCGGTCGTCCCGCTGCGCCGTGGCGTGCCCGGCGATGAAGCCACCGATCCCCCCCGTCACCACCGGCAGGAAGGCGGCGAAGAGTCCCCCCAGCGCCCCGGCGAAGGTCCCGCGCAGGATCAGCCCCGGCGTGGCGTCCAGGGCGCGGGGGATGAATTGGGGCGGCAACTCCACCTGCGCCAGGAGATTTTGCAGAACCCACGGCACGGCGAAGAGCCCCACGAAGGCCGGGAGGAGGTTCTGATAAGCGGAGGTCACCGGCAGAACAGAGCGGTACATCAGGACGAACCCCAAAGCGCCGGAGAGGAGAAAGGTCACCAACCCCGCCGTCAGACTTCGCCAGCCGTCCCACCACCGTCGCCACCCGGCCGGGGCGCGATCGGTGCCCTTGGGCCACTCGGAGAGGAGCATATAGGCGATAATGGTCCAGAGAATCCAGTGGAGATGCCGCTGGAGAATCGCCCGCAGCGCCGGGAAGAGCCGCGGAGCGACAGGGGCCAGGAGCGTCAGAACCACGATCCCCCCCAGGCTGCCGACGCCGGTCAGCACCACCGCCTCATACCCCCGCCGTTGCATCAGATACTTCTGCCCCGGCAGGACGACGAAGACCGTGGAATCATCGGGGACTGAAAGGAAGATGCTGGAGATGGTATTGAGGACGGCGTAACCGGTCACCAACCCCAGGAAGAACATCGCCAGGTACTGCGGCGGGAACGGCAGCCCCACTGTCGCTGCCCCCAGGAGGATGAACCCGGCCACGTTGTAGATGTGCAGCGCCGGCACCGGCGACAGCACCGACGCCACCAGCACTCCCCCGACCGCGCACAGCAACCCTATCCCGGCTTCCACTGCAGACATACCTTCCTCCACACCTGCCGCGCATCGCACACCGCGGTCTGTAACCTACACTCTGCAACCTGCTTACGGCACTCCCAGCACCACCACATCATACGGCAACGCCGGCACCACCTCCAGGTTGCTCCGGTAGACCGTGACCGTGCCAACAACACGGACCCGGCTGTCCGGCGCGCCCAGCCCGGTATTGCCGGGGATGCGGTCCAGGATGTTGCGCCAGATAAAGACGACAATCTCCCCCGTCCCGTCGCTCAGGAAGACCTTGGCCCAGTCCTCGCGCCCCTCGGTGCGGACTACCTCCCCCTCGATCATCACCCGCTGCCCCTCATCCACGCCGCTGAGGGAACCGATCGAACGGGGATCGGCCCAGGCGGCGGCCGGCTCCAGCACCCCCACCGCTCCACCCCCCGCGGGCTCCACCTGCAGCACCCCCTCATACCGACTCACCTCACCGGTCACCCGTACCCGCGCCCCCTGGTTGAGCCCCGCCGCCTCCCGGCAATCGTCGTAGACGGCATGCCACATCAGAAGCACCACCTGCCCGGTCCCGTCATCCAGGGTGAACCTGAAGCCCGACGAGAAGGAGCCCGTGTCGACCACCACCCCCTCCACCGTCACCTCCTGACCCAGCAGATCGCTGCCCAGCCGACCGATGGGAGTGACCGTCACCGATCCCCCCACCTCCCCCGACAGCGGCCCCTCCGGCGAGGGAGTCGGTTCCAGCGTGGGGCTCGCCTTCAGGGGGACCTCCGGCGTCGGTGAGGGCAACCGGGCGGATGCCGCCGTGGGCGAGACCGCCCCCGGCGGAGGGGAGGGCTCCACCGTGGACCTTGGTGGAGCCAGCGGGGTGGGCGTCGCCGTGGGCAAGGCCAGCTCCGGTGGAAGGGAGAGCTCCGCCGGGGGCGTCGCCGTCGCCGTGGCCCGCATCGGCGGCAGGCTCACCGGCTCACCTGTTATCCGCCTTCCCACTTCGTTCCCACAACCTATTACCAGAACCGCGACCGTTGCGGCTATAGTGACTACACGAAAGCTCCTTCGCATTACCATCTCACTCCTGTAACG
>DQUX01000398.1 GCA_015662065.1 Anaerolineales bacterium
GACCCCCGACTTCGGCTGAAATACGCTCTGAGGGGGTCTGTGACCCCCGACTTCGGCTGAAATACGCTCTGAGGGGGTCTGTGACCCCCGACTTGGGCCGAAAACAGCAGCTTTCGGCCGGAGACGCGGGTCCCAGACCCGCTTGGAGCCTTCAAAGCGAGGGTCCTATGTTAATGTGACGTTGTCAAGCTAGCCAGGCGGAAAGATCTTCCCCGGATTCAGGATCCGGTTGGGATCGAACGCCTCCTTGATCCGACGCATCAACTCGATCTGGGCTGGGTCCAGTGCCAGGGGAAGGTAGCGGCGGCGACCGGCGCCGATCCCATGCTCGCCAGTGATGGTCCCTCCCAGCGAAAGAGCCAGCCGGTAGATCTCCTCTGTGACCGCCGGCACGAGCCGTTCCCACCGCTCGTCGGAGATGTCATCTTTGAGGACATTGACATGCACATTCCCGTCGCCGGCGTGGCCGAAGCAAACGATCCGCACCTCGTGGCGCGCGGCGATCTCCTTCATCCGCCCCAACAGGCGGGGGATCTCGGCCCGGGGAACCACCACATCCTCCATATGATTGACCGGGCTCTCGTGGTTGAGCGCCTCGATGATCATCCGTCGCGCCTCCCACAGCCGGTCGCGGGTGCGGCGGTCTTTGGCTACCAACACATCCCGCGCCCCGTGCTTCAGGCACAACTCGCCCACCACCTCGAAGTCCGCATCCACCGCCTCCCGGCGGTTGCCGTCCAACTGGATCAGGAGGTGAGCCGCTGCATCGTCGTGAGGCACCTTCTTCCTGAGCAGCCGCTGGACGGCCAGGATGCTATCCCGCTCCATGAACTCGATGGCCGTGGGCAGGATGTGGTGGGCGATGATGTCCGACACTGTGTCGGCCGCCGCCTGGAAGTCGTCGTAGGGCACCAGCAGGTCGACCTGCACCCGGGGCAAGGGCAACAGGCGAAGCACGATCTGGGTCACCACGGCCAGGGTGCCCTCCGAGCCGATCAAGAGCTGGATCAGGTTGTAGCCGGTGACGTTCTTGACCAGCTTGCCGCCGCAGGTGATGATCTCCCCCGAGGGCAGCACCGCCTCCAGGCCGCACACGTAATCCTTGGTGGTCCCATACTTGACCGCTCGGGGGCCTCCCGCCCCCTCGGCGATGTTCCCCCCGATGGAGCAGGAATCGAGGCTGGCCGGGTCGGGAGGGTAGAACAACCCCTCCGCCTCCACCGCGCGGTGGATGTCGCCGGTGATCACCCCCGGCTCGACGGTGACCATCAGGTTCTCCCGGTCGATCTCCAGGATGCGGTTCATCTTCTCCAGAGAGAGGACAATGCCCCCGTAGACCGGCACGGCCCCACCGCTGAGGCCGTAGCCCGCGCCCCGGGGGGTCACCGGGATGCGCTCCCGCTGGGCCAGTCTCAGGACCGCCGAGACCTGGGCAGCGCTGGTGGCCCGCACCACCACCTCCGGCTCGGCCCGCAGGCCCACCGTCTCATCGTGGGCGTAGGGCTCCATCGCCTCGGGGCCGAGCAAGACATTCTCCTTCCCCACGATCCGGCGCAGCCCCTCTACGACCCCGGCGTCCACCTTCCGATACATCGCTTCCTCGCTCTATGTTCGACGTTCTACGTTCCTCGGGCAAGGACTGCCTGGGCCGCCGCCAGCCCCGCCCCCGGCTCGAACCGGTACCCCACCTGAGCCAGCCCCTGCTCGATGGCCCCCACCGTAGCCAGAATGTCGGACGCGCTCACCGCCCCCATATGGCCGACGCGGAAGTACCGGTCCTTGATCGCCGGATGCAGGCCGCCGGCGACGATGACCCCGGCTTCCTTTGCATATGCCAACACCCCTCGATCGACCCCCTCCGGGAAGTAGGGAGCGGTGAGGGTATTGGCGGCGACTTCCGGGCGTACCGGCACCTGCTCCATCCCCAGGGCGGCCACCGCTGCCTTGAGCGCCTCGCTCAGCCGTCGGTGGCGGGCGGAGCGGGCCTCCATCCCCTCCTCCAGGATCTGGCCCAGGCTCACGTTGAGCGCCCCGATGAGGTTCACTGGCGGCGTGCCGAAGTAACTGGGCTGGCGGGCCTCATACGCCTCCATAATCGGCAGCCAGTTGGCCCAGTCGACGTAGTAGCTGCCCACCGGGCTCTTCCGCCGGCGGAAGGCTTCCATCGCTCGCGGCCCGGCTACCAGCAGGGCCAGCCCCGGCGGCACGCCGATGGCCTTCTGAGAGGCAGTGAGGGCCAGGTCGATACCCCATTCCCCCTGGCGCATCTCCTCACCGGCCACCGCGCACACCCCGTCCACCACGACCAGCGCGCCGTACGCCCGCCCCAGTGCGGCCAGCCCCTTCACCTCCACGGCCACGCCAGTGGAGGTATCCACGTGGGTGACCGTCATCAGCTTATAGCCCCCTCCCTTCAGCGCCTCCTCTACCTCTTCCAGGCTCGGCGCGTCGCCGATGGCCGGAGCGCGTACCTGGGCCACCGTCGCCCCGTACCGCTCCAGGATGGCGACGAACCGATCGCCGAAGACGCCGGTGTTCACCACCAGCACCCGGTCGCCGGGCTCGACCAGGTTGGCGGCGGCCATATCCATCGCCAGCGTGCCGGACCCGGCGACGATGAAGGGCTGCCCATCGGGACAGAGGAACACCTGGCGCAGCCGCTCCAGCGCTTGGCCGAAAGCCGCGATAAAGTTGGGGGCCACATGGCTCGTAGTAGGAGCCCCCATCGCCTGCAGCACCTCCGGGGTGAACTCAATAGGGCCGGGGATCATGAGCAGTTTCCTACCTTTCATCGCTCCATCCTCCCTCACAATGTTCTTTGGAGCCTATCCAAGCATCATCTCTGCAGCCCCATCGGGGCCGACACGGGTCCAGTTTAGCACAGAAAAACGCGGCAGACAAAAAAGGAAGCCCCGAGGGTCCGCAGGGACCTTCGGGGCTGGGCGGGCCCCACGCCCGTCACTCTCCCACGGCGATGGGGATGGAGAATGTAAAGGTCGTCCCCTTCCCAAGCTGGCTTTCCACCTCGATCTCTCCCCCTTGCAGCTCCACCAGGCTCTTCACGATGCACAACCCCAGCCCGGTCCCCGACATCTCCCGCACCGCCGGGTCCTCGGAGCGGAAGAACTTGGTGAACAGTCGGGCCTGATCCTCCGGCGAGATACCGATCCCGGTGTCGGAGACGGCGCAGTAGACGTACCCCCCTTCCTGCCAGGCCCGCACGCGGATGCGCCCGCCTTCCGGGGTGTACTTGTAGGCATTGCTGATCAGATTGATCAGAATCTGCGCCAACCGCGCCGGGTCGGCGTAGACCGGCGGCAGGTCGCCCGGTACCTCCAGCGACAACTGCTGGGATCGAGCCTCGATCTGCGCCTGCATGGTTTCCAGAGCGCTCTCCAGCGCATCCGCCAGCCGCGCCAGCCCCATCTCCAGGCGCAACTGGCCCGTCTCAATGCGGGAGATATCCCGCAGATCGGAGACCAGAACCTGCATCCGCTCCACGTTGCTGAGGATGGTGCGGATAAACTCCTCCTGCTGCGGTGTCAGCGGGCCGACCAGCCCCTTTACCAGCAGGTCGGCGTAGCCCCGGATGGAGGTCATCGGCGTGCGCAGCTCGTGGGAGACGACGGAGACAAACTCCGACTTGGCCAGGTTGGCCTGGCGCACCTTCTCGTAGAGGCGGGCGTTCTCGATGGCGACGGCCGCGTGGTCCGCCAGCCGGCCAGCGAACTCGGCCTGGTCGGGCCGGAAGGTGCCGCCGCCGTTGCGCCGCAGGTCCAGCAACCCCACCACCCGATCCTCGAACCGGATTGGGACCAGCATCCGTCCGTCGTCGACCAGAACCGGCTCCCGGCTGGCCATCGCCTCCCGCAGGGCATCGGCTCCCAGCGTCACCGAGCCTCCCCCGTCGGTGCAGGAGATCGTGCGCACCGCCCCTTCATTATCCAGGATACTCAGCACCCCCTCCTTCGCCCCGGTGGCCCGCATCGCCCAGGAAAGCGTCAGGTCCAGCACCTTCTCAAAGTCCAGACTGGCGTTCAGCTCCCGATCAACCTCCTGAAGGATGGTCAGTTCCTCCACCCGCGCGGCCAGCGCCTGGTCGGTCATCGTGTAGAGACGGGCATTCTCGATAGCGGTGGCCGCCTGATTGGCGAACGCCCGCAAAACGGGCAGGTCCCGCTCAGAAAAGACCCCCTCCCGAATCCGGTTGTCCAGGTAGAGGGCCCCGATCGTCCGCCCTCGGACCAGAAGGGGGACGCAGACGATAGAGCGCAACTGGTAGCCGATGACGCTCTCCTGACCCGAGAAACGGGGGTCCCGTTGAGCGTTGGTCGTCAGCACCGGCTCTCCCTTTTCCATCGCCTCCTGCACCACCGTGTGGCTGAGCTCCATATCGGAGGCATCCACACTCTGCTGGTCGAAGTTCTGCGCCGCCCGAATCCCCAGCTTCCCCTCCTCGTCGAGCAGCATCAGGCAGCCCCGCTCCGCCCCGGTGAGGTGGATGAGCGAGTCCATCACCACTTCCAACGTCTCCGACAGGTCCAGCGAGGAGTTCAGGACCTGGCTGATCTCGTAGAGCGTCGCCAGCTCCGCCCCCTGGGCCGACCCGTGCGCCATTTCCCCAACCAGGCGCTGCCACTCCTGGATCCGGGCAACCAACTGCTCGGGGGGGAGACCGGGCGATTGCATCAGTGCCCTCTGCACTGCCCGCATGCTCTCCAGAAGCGCCGCGGCCACGCTTCCCCTCACTCTACCCATCCCGATCCCGGCCTTCTCCTCCCTCACGGCCTCTCCCCCCAGGGAGACCAATCCCAGAACCAATAGGCCAAGCCCTTCCAGCGCCCCCACCGCTCGAAGGCAGCCTCCACCTCCTCACGCCCTACCGGCCGGCCATCATACCACTCACGGGAGACCATCTTGCGGGCCCACGTATCCATCGGCAGGTAATCATAGCGACCCAGGAGCATCAGCAGCGACGCTGCTGCGTACTCCCCCACCCCCTTGATGCCCAGAAGGGTCCTACGCACCTCCTCCGTTGGTCGGTCGTTGTCCTTCAACCCCTCCAGGTCCAGCTCCCCCTCCGCCACCCGTCGGGCCAGCTCCGCCAGAAAGGGGGCGCGGTAGCCCAACCCCATCTGGCGCAGCTCCTCCTCCGTCGCCTCCGCCACCTGCTCCGGAGTCGGGAAAGCGGTGCGGGAGGGATCGGTCGGCAGGGGATCGCCGAGTCGGGAGACCAGCGCCTCCGCCATACGGATGGACCCCGCCCAGGTCGTGTTAGTGGTCAGGAGGGTCTTGACCAGGTCCTCAAACACCGTGGGAGAACGGAGCATACGCCCCAGCGCCCGTCGCTCCACGTGGGCCAGCTTGGGCTCCTCCCGGGCCAGGGCGTAGAAGGGGGCCAGGTCCTCCCCCAGGCTCAGCATCCACCAGACCTTACGGCTCACCTCCTCCCGCTCCGATCCGGCGAGCTGATCGCGCACCTCCACGGTGACCCCCCCCACCGCCTCCTGAATCAGCAGTTCCACCACCTGCCCGGTCTCCAGCCGCTCGATGCGCGCGATCACCCCCGTCGTCCGGTCGACGGCGAAGGGTGGCAGCCGCGCCCATCCGTGGGATTCCACGACGGCCCAGAGGGAAAAGGGAGGGCAGGCCGAGAGATTGAGTCGCACGCTGAGCCTCCTGATATGTCTATCCAGAGGATACCACAAAAAAGTTCTGTAGACATTGCGATGCCGTTACGATTTGGTTAACAGGCTTGTCTCCCCGACCATACCGGTATATACTGAGAACAAGGGGGCCTGGGTGCTCACGACTTCTGCCAGAGCCTCCCTGGGAGGAAGCTGTGGACTGGATCAAGATCCTTTACTCCGATGCTATCCCCTGGCTGCTGGAGCCGGGCCTTCCCTCCGTGCGATATTGGACCCTCACCCGACTCCTGGACCGTCCGCCGGACGCCCTGGAGGTCGTCGAGGCCCGGCGGCAGATTATGGAGCGGGGGCCGGCCGTGGAGATCCTGCGCCACTACGCCGGGAACGGCCGCTGGGAGGGGGAGCGGAGCTACTACACCTACAAATACACCTCCACCCACTGGCAACTGCTCCTGCTGGCCGAGCTGGGCGCAGACGGGCAGGACGAACGGATCGCCGCTGCCTGCCAGCGGATGACCGCCGAGATTCATCGGGAGAGGCGGCCGATCATCTGGCCCTGTTTCCACGGCAACCTGGTGGGTTACCTCCACGCCCTGGGCCACGGAGAGGATGAGCGCGTCCGGCAATTCGAAGGGGATCTGGTCCAGGCCGGGTTGACGGGGAAGTGGCAGTGCGAGTTGAACGGCCATCTTCCCTGTGCCTGGGGCGCAGCCCGGGCGCTGTGGGGCTTCAGCCACATCCCCCCTTCCCGGCGCTCCCCGGAGGTGGAGGCCGCCATCCAGGCGGGGGTGCGCCTGTTGGGCCGCTTCCGGCTTCGCGATGGGAACTACCCCACTGCCACCAAGCGCCACAACCTGTGGGACCGTCTCAACTTCCCCCTGTTCTACCAGGCAGACGTCCTCTTCATCCTTCGCGTCCTGGCCGATCTAGACCACCTGGGAGACAAACCGACCTTCCGGCGGGCGGTGACGTGGCTGGAGAGCCGCTGCCGCGACGACGGCCGTTGGAACGGGGTCAGCCCCTACCGGCGGCGCATGTGGACGCCGCTGGAGCAGAGCGGCCGCCCCAGCAAGTGGGTGACGTGGCAGGCCCTCTACGTGCTCAAAAGGGCGGGGTAAAGACACAACAAGCCCGATGCCTCCCCGGCATCGGGCTCCCTTGTCGCCAAAGAGTCGGTCACGGCTGACGGAAGCGGGCCTCCAGTTGCTCCAACAGTTCCGCCGCCTCCACCAGCTTGTCCAGCGGGTTCTGGTCGCCCACGAAGTACCGATAGTCACAGGGCATCACATCCAGCGTGGTGACCAGGTCGTCGAACCGATCCCGCAACGCGCGTTGGCTCACCCCGTACAGAGTCGCCACCTCTCGCTGGGTGACGTTCCGCAGGTTGACCTTGCGCACGGTGTAGTCCAGCGCCGCCGCCCAGGCCTCCGGCTTGCGCAGGATCAGCGGCTGCTGGCCGATGGCGATGCGGTATTCCAACCACATCTGCAAGGCCGCGCCGACCTCCTCGATAGGCATTCCGGCGGTGGTCATCTTCTCGGTGAGGACGCTCTCCACCCCGTCCAGACCGCTGGCGAACAGCCGCTCGAACCGCTCCGCCACCTTCGACTCGGGCTCCAGCCGCAGGAACTCCGCCAGAGCCCGCAGCGCCTGATCGAAATCGCCGGCTCGGGAGAGCGCCTTGGCCAAATTGAGCCGGTACTCCGGCTCATCTGGGGCAGCGCGGACCGCAGCGCGGAACCGGTCCACCGCCCGCTCAATGTCCCATTCGAGGTAGGCTCGGAGCCCCTCCTGGTTGTAGGCCTCAGCCCGCTCCGGCCCAGAAGCGCGTCCCTTGGTGGCAGCCATCGTCCCCCCCCTTCTCGCCGTGCAGTCGTCGGTTTCCTGATTATAGCACACCCGGCGGAGAGAGCAACGCGGGGCCGCCGCCGCCCAGGGCTTTTCAAAGAATTGACTCAGGTGACAGTCACCTTGCCTGTGTTAGAACTGTGAAAAGCCCTAGCCGCCGCCCCCTATCGATCGCGCTCCGCCAGGGCCACGATCCGCTCATACCCGGCCTCGATGAGCCGGGCCAGCTCCGACGCGGTCGCCCGGTACTCCGCCAGGGAAAGGCCATAGGGATCGGCCACGCCGTGGGACTCGCCCGCCATCTCCGCCAGCAGACGGATCCGGTCCGTCGCCTGGGGAAAGGCCAGGCGGAGGGCCTCGACGTGATGGGGGGTCATCCCCAGAATCAGGTCCGCCTCCTGCACCAGCCGTTCCGTGACCCGGCGGGAGCGGTGTCCGCCCAGGTCCACCCCCCGCTCGGCCATCGCTGCCACGGCCCCAGAGCTGGCCACCAGCCCATCCTCCGTCCAGACGCCGGCGGAGAGCACCTGCCAACCCCGTCGGGCGGGGTCCTGTGCCAGCCGGGCCCGCAGTAGGGCGGCCGCCATCGGTGAACGACAAAGATTGCCCGTGCAGACAAACAGCACCGTCGCCATCAGCCCTCCCCACGCATCTCCAGGACCTCCAGGAGCGCCATCAGCCCTCCGCTCACGACCGACTGCCCACCCATCAGGATGGGGATGCCCGCCTCCCCCGCCGCGCGGGAGAACTCCCGCAGGAAAGGATCCCCCACCTCCTCCCAGCGGAAGAGGTCGGCGTGGAACCGATCGACGGCGGATGGCCAGAGCCCCCGCGCCGCCAGGATCACCCGGCTATCCAGCAGGGCCGCGTCGGCCAGGGTAGACAGCGCGGCGAAGAACCCCTCCCCCCCCACCCGCTCCAGGAAATCGGCCAACAGACTGCGCAC
>DQUX01000420.1 GCA_015662065.1 Anaerolineales bacterium
GAAGAAATCTGTAGAGCAACCTTAACAAGATTGACTGTATTTCTAATTATATACCACTTCGCTAAATTATGCAAGATATCAAACAAGCCTACATAGGGCGTTCGCATTTTCTGGGTCGGCGCGCCAAAGCGTTGGGGCGCAGGCCACTGCCGGGTCTGTCATCGCTTCGGTCCTGCGGTGTAGCGCCGGAATCCCATCCCGGCGCGCCCGCGAATAGGGATTCGCGGGCTCCTCTCGGAAACATGCAATTGCCCTACAAGCCTACATCCCTGAACTGGCGCGATTCGGCGCTCTCTGGCATACTATACCGCGGTGGATGACGCACTTCGGCTATCCTTCGGCCGCGGGAGGTGAGATGGGAAAGAGAAGTTGGAAAGTCTTGATGCTGGTTTTGTTGCCGGTCCTGCTGTCCGGGAGCTGCGCCGACACGCCCATTCTGGTCACCGTCCTCCCCACCCCCACCCTTCAGGAGCCGGTCCATCTGACCCGGGGGCCCTATCTCCAATCCGTCACCCCGACCTCCATCGTTGTGGCCTGGGAGATGGACCGGCCTGCCCCTGCCGCGGTGGCGTGGGGGGAGACGGAGGCCCACGGGTGGCTGGCCGAGGACCCTCAGATTGTCGCCTGCCACGCCGTCACCCTCACCAACCTCAGCCCCTACACCCGCTACCATTATCGGGTGCTGTCGGGTGGCCTCCCCCTCAGCGACGACTACACTTTCCGCACCGCTGCCGCACCCGACCAGACCCGGTTCTCCTTCGCCGTCTTTGGCGATACCCGCACGCAGGACCGGTTCCACCGGGCGGTGGTGGAGCGCATCCTGGCCCTGCAACCGGACTTCGTCCTCCACACCGGAGACCTGGTCGCCCACGGTCACTCCAACCACGAGTGGCAGACTTTCTTCGAGATTGAGCGGGAGCTGTTGGCGCGCGTTCCGTTCTTCCCCACCCTGGGCAACCACGAGGCGAACAACCCTCTCTACCGCGAGCTCTTCTACCTGCCCGGCAATGAGCGCTGGTACAGCTTCGACTACGGTCACGTCCACTTCGTCTGCCTGCAGGTGGATAACATCGCCGACCTGAGCCCCCAGGGAGAGCAGATCCGCTGGTTGCAGGAGGACCTGGCGAGCACCGAGCAACCCTGGAAGGTCCTCTTTTTCCACGTGCCGCCCTTCTCCTCCCTGGGGGAGGAGGAGGACGAGGTCCATACCCGCCGGGCTTTGGCCTCCGTCCTGACCGACCAGGGTGTCCAGATAGTGTTCACCGGCCATCATCACAACTATCAGCGATTGCAGGTGGGCGGGGTGACCTACGTGGTGACCGGCGGGGGTGGCGCGCCGCTATACCCCCTCCAGGAGCAGGACCCGGAACTGGCCGCCTATGCCGCTGAATACCACGCCGTGCTGATCACCCTCGACGGCCCGGCATTCACGGCGGTGGTGGTCTCGGCAGAGGGGGAGGAACTGGACCGCTTTGAACTGGAATTGCCTTGAGGACCGGGGCTGGCGTTCGCCTGCCCTCTCCCCGCCGCCATATTCCTTGCCAAACTCCCGCAATCGTGCTACACTCCTCACTTGGCTCTAACCTACAAAATCAAGGAGTGTTCCCAATGGCAGATCCACGTGTCGAGAGACTGGCCTCGGTGCTGGCTCACTACTCTACCCACGTCCGGCCAGGGGACCTGGTGCTGGTTCGAGGGATGCCGGAGGCGGCGCCGCTGCTCCTGGCGGTCCACGAGGAGGTGCTCAGAGCCGGTGGACACCCCCATCTTATGATCGGGCTGCCGGGGGCGGAGGAGGCCTTCTACCGTCTGGCCTCCGACGAGCAACTGGAGTTTGTCTCCCCGTTGCAGGAGCTGATCGTTGAGCAATTCGATGCCACGATCAACATCCGCTCGGACAGCAACACCCGAGAGCTGAGCGGAGTGGACCCCGCCCGGCAGCGTCGGCGCAGCAAGGCGATGACCCCGATTATGAAGACCTATCTGGAGCGGGGGGCCTCTGGCGAACTGAAGTGGGTCGGCACCCAGTACCCCACCCCCGCCTACGCGCAGGAGGCGGATATGAGCCTGCGGGAGTACGAGGACTTCGTCTACGGGGCCTGCTTCTGCGACCAGGAGGACCCCGTCGCCCGCTGGCAGGAGATCCACGATATGCAGCAGCGGCTGGTGGACTGGCTGAAGGGGAAGAGGGAGGTCCGAGTGAAGGGCCCCAACGCCGATCTGACCATCTCCATCGAAGGCCGGGTCTTCATCAACTCCGATGGGCACCACAATATGCCCAGCGGTGAGATCTTCACCGGCCCGGTGGAGGATAGCACCGAGGGCTGGGTCCGCTTCACCTATCCGGCCATCACCGGCGGACGGGAGGTGGGGGGGATCGAGCTATGGTTCGAGAAAGGGCGGGTGGTCAAGGCGACGGCCAAGAAGAACGAAGAGTACCTGCACGAGATGCTGGACGCCGACCCCGGGGCCCGCTACCTAGGAGAGTTCGCCATCGGCACCAACGACGGCATCCAGCGGTTCACCAAGAACATCCTCTTCGATGAGAAGATCGGCGGCTCCTTCCATATGGCGGTGGGGGCCGGTTACCCGGAGACGGGCAGCAAGAACGAGTCGGCCATCCACTGGGATATGATCTGCGATATGCGGGATGGCGGGGAAATCTACGTGGATGGAGAGCTCTTCTACCGGAGCGGCGAGTTCCTGATCTAGTTGTCTGGTAAAACCTGCCGTGGTGTTATGCCTCACGGGTTCAGCCAGGGATACGGCGTCGGCGTTGGCGTCGGGGTCTGACAGATCATCGCCTGGCCGATGAGGGTATGCAGCTCTGGCCGATCCGGCCCCACCGCCAGGGCGTGCTCCAACATAACCTGGGCGCTGACGCACTCCCCCACGTGCACATAGGCCGCCCCCAGGCCGGCAAAGAGATCGGCCACGGGGGTATCGGAGACCAGGGTCAGGGAGGGGTCGCCAGCCTCCGCCAGCGCCCGGGCCTGCTCGTAGCAGACCCGGGCGTTAGACCAGGCTCCGTCGGCACCGTAGGCCTCCCCCAGGGCGAACCAGACCGCCGCCGGTCCCCCCTCCTCCAACGCCTCCACCAGCGTGCGGATGGCGGCGCGGGGATTACCCAGGGCGATGAGGGCCCGGCCCAGGTAGTAGGCTGCCAGCGGGTCGCCCGGGTGGGTGTTGAGGTACTCATTGGCCAGAGCCACCATTCGGTTGGCCCGGCCCGCCGCGGCCGCTGCCCGCCAACGGGCGGGGAAGAGGAGGTCCCGCAGCGCCGGATCCAGTTGGACCGCCCGTTCGTAGGCCTCGAGGGCCTGAGCCGGGTCGTCGAAGCCTAGGCGGAGCACCTCCCCCAACAGAGCGTAGGCCGCGCCATCCTCGGGGTTGGCGACCAGCGCCGCCTGAGCGTCGGCCAGGGCGGCCTCCTGGTTCCCCAGCGCCAGGTGGAGGGACCCCCGCGCCGCGTAGGCCGGCGCGAAGGAAGGATCGATCGCCAGCGTTTGGGAGAACGCCTCCAACGCGCCCCCGCTGTCCCCGGCCGTCCGGCGGGCCAGCCCGGTCTCGTAGGCGCGAACCGCCGCTTCGGACCGGGTGAGGGTAGGGGTGGGAGGGTTGGGAGTGGGGGA
>DQUX01000203.1 GCA_015662065.1 Anaerolineales bacterium
GAGGTCGTCGTCGCCTCCGACCGGGTGGTGGAGGCGAAGGACGAGGACGAACTGCTCACGCCGGAAAATCCGCCAACCGTGTCTGAGGCGGAGATGGTTCCGCTCATCGTTATCGAATTCGTCCTGGTGTGTGCGTTGCCGACGGTCTGGCTGTTTCCGTCGGTCGTGGTCGTGCCGGTCGTGTCGGCGCTCCCCCAGGAGGTGCTGTTCCCGGCGCCGATGGTCACATTCGTCCTGACTCCGATGCCGAATGGCTGGG
Organism: Anaerolineales bacterium; assembly: GCA_015662065.1. Taxonomy (GTDB): domain Bacteria; phylum Chloroflexota; class Anaerolineae; order B4-G1; family DUEL01; genus SZUA-1492. The sequence goes on from DQUX01000203.1 coordinate 260, forward strand.
CCGCCACCCCGCCGCCGCCGCTGACCTCCCTCGACACTGCCCCACCCTGCTGGTTCGTGTGGGACTGTGTGTTTGAAATCGAATGCTGTCTGGTTGACGAGCCGGAGTGCGTGTCACTTTCGGCGGAGCCCACGCTGATGCCGATCGACCCGCCCGTCGTGTGACCCCAACTCGATCCGCCGGAGACGGTTGTGCTGGAGGAGCTCCCACTGGTATGCGCCCGCCCCACCGTATGCGCCCGCCCCACCGTGTGCGCCGTCCCCTCGGTGTGGGCCGTCCCCTCCGAGGTCGTCACGCTGGTGGTCACCGAACTCCCCGACGTGCTGGCGTGCCCCTCCGTGTGGGCCCACCCGTCCGTCACCGCCCGCCCCACCGTCGTCGCGTGTCCCTCTACGTGGGAGGTGGTGTGGCTCTCCGCCACCCCCTCCGTCACCCCCTCCCCCTCCTGCCGCCCGAAGGCCGCCGCCGCCGTCCGTCCCAGGCTTTCCGACAGGGTGAAGGGGATGGCTATCCCCGTGCTGATCGCCTCCACCCCTGTCTGCTGGCCGGCCGCCACCGACGCCTCCCCCGCCACCCCCGCCAGCATCCGGGCGAGGTCGGATTGGGCCAACCGGGAGGCCAGCGTCAGCATCAGAAACTCCTCCCCCGCCGCCGCCAGCGCCCGACAGAGCATCTCCCCCTGCTGCTGGGTGAAGGTCTGTCCCTCCGCCTCCCGCCCCTTCTCCCCGGGCCCCTCCCGCCCCATCCCCCGCGCCCCCATCCTCGGCTCCGGCTGCCCGATGACCACCAGCGCGTGGGAGAACCCGGCCAGCGCCCGCCGCATCCACTCCGCCAACTGCACCGTCAGCCCCACCAGCCGGGACTGCTCAAAGTTGGCCATCGAGCCCTGCACCGCCGCCATCCCCAAGAGGGCGTTCCGCCTCGCCTCCTCCAGCCGGTCCCCCAGCCCCACCGCCCCGTACATCTGGAACACCCCCAGCGGCGGGTCGAAGACCCCCGCCTTCACCTCCGCCAGATCGTACCGGGCGATCCGCTGGTTGTACAGCCCCGCCAGCACCGTCCGCATCCGCTCCACCAGCCCCGGCTCCTGCCGGGCCTCCTGGGGCAGATACTGGAGCATCCGCAGGCAGACCACCCGGAACAACTCGTACTCCCGCCCGTCCTCCCGCTCCCGCAGGTGGAACCAGAGATACTCCAGCCGGTCCTCCCCCTCGGCAAACACCATCCCGTTGTCCAGCACCACCAGGTCGTCCGGGACGACCGACCGACCCGCCCTTGAGATGACCGGCATCACTCCACCTCCCCCCGGCTGCGCAACTGCCGGATCCGCTCCTCCGCCGTCGCCCACGGGCTCACCCGCGTCTTGGCGTGCACCGCGAACCGCTGGGCCACGTAGCCAAAGTACATCAGCGGCCCCACCACCCACAGCATCAGCGCGGCGTAGGGGACCACCGACGAGACCACCGCCGCCTCCAGCCCCTCCCCCGCCCCCGGCCGGCCCAGGCTGCGGGACCAGGCGGCCAAGCCCGCCGGGCTCAACTGCATCTTGAGGAGCAGCAGAAAACCCGCCGCCGCCGCCGCGTAGACGGCCAGCATCCACTTGAGGCGGGAGAGGAGGTGCTCCCGCTCCAGGGGGATGGTCAGCGGGACCAGCAGGAGGCAGGCCCACATCCCCAGGCCGATGAGGGGGATGGGGGGCGGAGCGGCCAACCCCACCGCCGTCCAGAACAGGGCCAGAAGGGGGGTGCCCAGGTACGCGGTGACCGACTCCCGCTGCACCCTCCCCCGCCCGTACCGCCGGGGCCGATGGCCCGCCCGCCGGGACACGTCACGGTCCGCCAGCAGCAGCACCCCCACCGCCAACGGCCACGTCAGCACCACCGGCAGATGGGACCACGACCAGTACAGAACCACCAACAACCCGTTGGCGGTGAGGATCAATACGTCGAGAAGGCCACTCATCGTGGTAGATCGTCCATGTTATCCGCGGTTTCCTGCCATCCGCGGCTTCCCTCTGAGAGAAGGCGGGAGTGGGAGGGCACTCCCGCCATGGTAGAGAACGTTCAATGCAATCGGACCTTCCCGGAGACGAGCGCCAGCAACAGCCGGATCAGTCGCCCCACCCCCTGGGTGACCTGTTCGGTCGTCAGCAGTGTGAGGAGTTCGACGAGGCGGCCCAGCAGCCTTCCGGCTGCATCCAGGAACCGCCCGACCTGCTCCAGGTCGAGCCCCGGATCGAGATGGCGACGGCCCTCGCCGGCGACGCCACCGGGCCTGCCCGCGATCTCCTCCGCTGCCGGCACCCTCCTCAGGCCCCAGCACTGCTGGCGCAGCCTGCAGCCCAGGCAGGAAAGGGGATCCCGCCGACGGGCCAGACAGGCTGCGGCCATCGGAGAGATGGGAACTATGAGGGTCCCCACTACCGTCGGCTGCGGTGCGGCCGACGGCCCTCCCCAACGGCGGACCAGAACCAGCAGGGCCACCACGACGCTCGCAGAGAGTACCGTTGAGACGATCTCCTCCATCCCTAACCTCCTTACTTGTGCTGTGGAGTCCGGCAGCCCTCCCCCTCTGGGGAATGCTGCCCGTGGTGGGATGCCCTCCCACCCCAGACGAATGACACACCGCCGACGTGGCACCTCACGCCGACGTGGACCCACGCCCGTAGGGGCGGAGATCCCACAGAAAAGTGAACCTGAGGGGGGTAGTCCCTCCCCATCGGAGGGAGGGACTACCCAAAGAAGAGGTTGGGATGGAAAGACCAGGCACGCAGGCCCGGCTCCGATATACACCTGGGGGAGTGGCTCTATCCCCCCAGGCCTGGTAATGTGCAGACGCAAAAGAAAAAGGCCAGCCCCCAGGTGGTGATGGGTCTGGCCTACGTTGCGAAACGTCCGACGAAGCGCGAAGTCAGCAGTTGAAGCTTACCGTCTATGGCCCTTGCACTTCCTCCTCCCGTGCTCTGCCGAGGGCCACAATCCGGTCAGCCACCACGTCTGTGACCTCATCCCGAAGCACCGCACTCTCCGGGTCAAAGCCCTGCGCCCAGATAACAGGCGCCCCTTGAGCCATCTCGGCCACCTCTGCCAGCGTCCGCCGCCGTGGACGACTGCCGAGGAAGCCATGAATGCGGACCCGCTGCCCCGGCCGGACCGCCACCGGAAGCCCGCCAGGCGCGCCCCCGATAACCCGGACCGTGAGATAGTCCGGTGTTTGGTCGTGGTCTGTCTGCACCTGGGGCGGGGGCTTCTGTGGCAGGTCCGGATCCCGATACGACGCCAACCGGAAGTAGAGATCCCCGCTCCAGCGCCACATCGTGTTGGTAACATACCCCTCGACGACAACGACGTTCAGCATAGGCTCCTCCAAAACTAAAATGGCCGGAAGGTGGGCCCGGTCGCTCTAGGTTCCTTCCGGCCAACGTCTCAGTTTGCGGTTATGCTCTCATTATAATCAGTCGGCCCGCTCTGTCAAGACCCAGGCCGCCCCAGAACGGCCAAATAGTACCTTTTTCCTACCCCCCAAGCTTGCCCTCTCCCCCGCATCGTGTTAGAATCCGTCCGCAGGTGCGGCGTGAGCGGAAGACCACGCCGCGCGAATCTCAGGAGGCGATATGATCATCCTCTCCACGGGGTCCATCTACAACTACGGCACCGACCGGGTGTTCGCCCTCGCCGCCGAGGTCGGGTTCGACGGCGTGGAGGTGCTGATCGACAACCGCTGGGACACCCGCCAGCCGGCCTACCTGAGGCAACTCTCCACTGCCCACGATCTCCCCATCATCGCCCTGCACAGCCCTTTCGTCGCCGATGTGCAGGGCTGGCCGTCCGACCAACTGGGACGGCTGAAGCGGACGGTGGCACTGGCGCAGGAGCTAGAGGTCCCCCTGGTCATCACCCACCTGCCCTTCCGCTTCCACGGCATCCTCGGCTACTGGCACGGCCCCCACCCCCGCCGCTTTCTGCTGCCGATCCCCTGGCCCCGACGGGAGCCGTACTACTACTTCCTCCAAAACGGCCACCTACAGAGAATGGAAGCCACCTCCGGCGTCACCATCGCCGTGGAGAACATGCCCGCCCATCGCCTCCTGGGCCAGCCGGTCAGCATCGCCTGGTTCAACCGTCCGGAGGAACTGACCCGCTTCCCCCACCTAACCCTGGACACAACCCATATAGGGACGTGGGGGCTGGAGCCGGTAGAGGTTTATGAGACCCTGAAGGAACACATAGCCCACGTCCACCTCTCCAACTTCGACGGGAAGGAGCACCGCTCCCCACCCGACGGTCGGCTACGGCTGGCGGAGCTGCTCCGCCGCATGGCCCACGACGGCTACCGGGGAGCGATCAGCGTGGAAAGCGGCCCCGACGCACTGGACGCCGAGGACGAGGGAAAATGTCGGACGGCGCTGAAGCGGGCGCTGGAATTCTGCCGGGAGCATTTCACCATCGAAATGTAGCCCCTACTCAGCTCCCTCTCCTTCCCCACCCTCCACATCGGCGGCCAGGATACGCCGCGCCCGTCCGATGTCCTCGCGTACCTGGGCCACCAGCGCGTTCAGACTGGGAAAGGTCTCCTCATCCCGCAGCCGGGCGATGAAATCCAGCCCCAGCCGCTGCCCGTACAGGTCTCCCTCGAAATCCAGGAGGTGCGCCTCCACGATCAAGTGATTGGCGGCGATGGTGGGCCGCACCCCCACGTTGACCACCGCCGGCCAGGTCTCCCCCGCCTCCACCCGGGCAAAACAGGCGTAGACCCCGTTGGCCGGGATCAGGCGGCCCGATGGCGGCTCCAGGTTGGCGGTAGGGACGCCCAGGACACAGCCCAGCCCCCGCCCGCGGACCACGGTGCCGGACAGATGATAAGGTCGGCCCAGGCACCCATTGGCCTCCTCGATATCCCCGGCGGTGAGGGCAGCCCGGATACGGGTGCTGCTGACCACCTCCCCCCGCCAGCGCAGCGGCTCCACCACGCGGACGACAAACCCCTCCCGCTCGCCCAACCGCCGAAGGAACGGGACGTTGCCCTCCCGCCGGTGACCCAGGGCGAAGTCCGGCCCGGCCCACAGCTCCACCAGCCCCAGGTGGCGACATAGGCCGGCCACGAAGCGGGCGGCCGGGGTGCCGGCGACGGCGGGGGTGAAACGGAGGACCACCAGCAGGTCCACCCCCAGGCTCTCCAACAGGGCGGCCCGCTCCTCAATGGTGGAGAGCACCGCCACAGGGCTACGGCCCAGCAGTGCCCCCGGGTGGGGGTCGAAGGTCAGCGCTACCGCCGCCCTCCCCGCCTCGTGGGCCGCCGCCACCATCGAGCCGATCAGATGCCGATGCCCCCGGTGGACCCCGTCGAAAGCCCCGATGGTGACGTGAGAGGGGCGAGAGAGTGGAGCGTCTTTTAGGGAGTGAACGGTCTGCATCTCACGAACCGCGGGGCACGGATGACGGACGACCCATTAGCCGAAGACCTTCCGGGGATGCCAGACCCCCCGGTCGGGCCGGTACTCCATCACGGCCAGGAAGACGCCGTCAGGTCCGTAGGCGCGGGCCAATCCTGCTTCTCCCTCAGGTACAGGGCCCACCACCGCCCGGCCCGACCGCACCGCCAGCGCGCCGCCCTCGTCCAGATGCAGGGCCGGGTAGGAGCGCAGGGCGGCATCCAGGGGAAGCAACAGCGAGGGCAATCGCTCGCGGGTCAGTTCCTCCAGCCCGACCGCCTCCTCCAGCCGGAAGTCACCGGAGGCCAGGCGGACCAGGCCGGCCAAGTGCGCCCCGCATCCCAGCACCTGCCCCAGGTCGTGGGCCAGGGAGCGGATGTAGGTGCCCGGCGAGCAGGAGACCTTCAGCACCAGGTCCGGCGGCGCCCACTCCAGCAGCTCGAGCCGGTAGATCTCCACCGGTCGGGGCTCCCGCTCGACCGTCACCCCCTGGCGCGCCAGTTGGTAGAGCCGCTTCCCCCCGTGCTTGACCGCGGAATACATCGGCGGGACCTGGAGGATGCTCCCTCGGAACCGATCCAGCGCCGCCCCCACCGCCGCCCGGTCCACCTCCACTGGCCGCTCCTCCACCACCGTCCCCTCGGCGTCGTAGGTATCGGTGGCGATGCCCAGGCGAACGCGGGCGCGGTAGGTCTTGAGGGAGGCCATCAGGTACTCGGCCACGCGGGTGGCGCGGCCCAAACAGACCAGTAGGACGCCGGTAGCCATCGGGTCCAGTGTGCCGGCGTGGCCCACCCGCCGCTGCCCGGCCACCGCCCGGACCCGGTCCACCACATCGTGGGAGGTCAGACCCTGGGGCTTATCCAGATTGAGGATGCCGTCCATCGTCGACCGGGGCCTGTCCTCTCTGGCGGGCCAGGTCCTCCCGCAACATCGTCAGAACCCGTTGCTGGGCCTCCTCCAGCGGTCCCGGGACCAGGCAGCCGGAGGCCAGGGTGTGCCCCCCTCCACCCAGAGCCAGGGCGATGCCGGCCACGTCGAAGCCCGGCACAGCCCGGAACCCCACCTCGACCTGGCCGTCCTCCTGCTCGGTGAAGACCACGGCCACGTGCATCCCCTCGACACCGATGAGCATATTGGCCAGGCCCGCGTCCCCACATCCGTCGTGGCCGATGGCCTGCTGCACCGCCAGCGGCAGCCCGACCCAGACCACGCCGTCGTCCACCTCCATCCGCGAGAAGGCCGCCCCCCACAGCCGCAGCGCCCCCAGCGGCCGCCGGTCCAGCCCGTTGCGGGTGATCACCGCAAGGGGCGCGCCGGCCTCCATCAGCTCGACCGCCACCCGCAGCACGTCGGCGGTCACATTGGACGTGCGGAAGCCCCGCGTGTCGGTAACCAGGCCGGTGAGCAGGCAGGTGGCGATCCGCCCGTCCAGAGGCACCCCTAGGGCACGGATGAAGCGGTAGAGAACCTGCGTGGTGGAGACGGCCCCTACATCCACCAGGTTCGCCACACCGAACTCCAGGTTCGTCAAGTGGTGGTCGATATTCAGCAGAGGGGCACCCCGAACCCCCGGATAGGCCCCGATCTGCCCCATCCGGCCCGGGTCGGAGCAATCCAGGGAGACCAGCAGGTCGAAGTGGCCTGAGGGCCTGTCGGTCACCTCGTCGAAGCCCGGCAAGAAGTCGAAGCGGCGGGGCAGAGGGTCCTGGCAGGCCAGGACAGGCTCCTTATCCAGCGCCCACAGGACCCACCCCAACCCCAGCAGGCTGCCCACAGCGTCGCCGTCGGGGGCGACGTGGGTGACCAAGAGCGGGCGGGAACAATTCAGCAGAAGCTCACGGCTCCGATCCAGGTCCTTCGATCTCATCACTTAGCTCGTCGAGGATGCTGGAGATTCGCTCTCCCCTTTCCAGGGAGGAATCCCAATGGAAAACAAGCTCCGGGGTGTTGCGCAGCCGAATGCGCTGCCCCAATTCTCGACGCAGGAAGCCCGCCGCGCTCCGCAGGCCGGCCAACGCCTCCGCCTGCGCCTCGGGACCTCCCAGCACACTGAAGTAGACGTGCGCCTTTCGGGTATCGGCGGTCACATCCACGCCCGTGATCGTCACCATATGCACCCGAGGGTCGTTGACCCGGGTCCTGAGCAGGTCCGTCAGATGGACTTGGATGAGGTCGGCGGCTCGTTTCTGATACTTTGTGCCCATTGTTCGCCCGCTCAGGTCGACGGCTGTTCTTCTCGTTCTTTCACATAGAACTCGATGATGTCGCCGATCTCGAGGTCGTGGAAGTCCTCCAGCCCCACCCCGCACTCAAACCCGGTCCGCACCTCCCGCACGTCCTTATCGAACCGTTTGAGGGAGGCCACGTGGCCGTCGTACAGTTGCTCGTCGCCCCGGAAGACCCGCGCCTTGGCGTTCCGGCGCGCCTCTCCCTCCCGAACATAGCAGCCGGCCACCCGCCCCACCTTGGGGATGTCGAAGGTGGCGCGGACCTCGGCCCGTCCCACGACCTTCTCCACGTAGGTAGGTTCCAGCAGTCCCTTAAGGGCCAGCCCCATCTCGTCCACCAGTTTGTAGATGATGTCGTAGAGACGGACATCCACCCCCTCGCTCTCGGCCATCCGCCGGGCGGCGGGGTCCACCGCGACCTGGAAGCCGACAACGATGGCGCGAGAGGCCACGGCCAGGTTGATGTCGGACTCGGTGATGTTGCCGGCGGCAGCGTGGACGATGTTGATCTTGAGGTCCTCCCCACCGAGCCGCTCCAGCGAGGTGACGATGGGCTCGATGGAGCCCTGGACGTCGGCCTTGACGATCAGATTCAACTCTTTGATCGCCCCCTCCCGGATGCTCCGGGAGAGATCGTCGAGGGTGAGGACCCGTTCCGCCTGGACAGCGCGGCTCTCCTGCTCCCGGAGCCGCTGGGCGACGATGGCGCGGGCGGTTCGCTCGTCGGGCACCACCTCGAAGATGTCACCGGCGAGGGGGACGTCGGAGAGGCCCAGGATCATGGTGGGGGTAGAAGGCAGTGCCTCCTTGACCGGCCGGCCGTGCTCGTCTAGCATCTGCCGCACCCGCCCGCTGACGGTCCCGGCCACCAGGGCATCCCCCACCCGCAGCGTGCCATTCTGCACCAGGACAGTGGCGGTGGGCCCCCGGCTGCGGTCCAGCCGTGCCTCCAGCACCGTACCCACGGCGGGTCGGTCGGGGTTGGCCTTGATCTCGTGGGAATCCGCCACCAACAGGACGGCCTCCAGCAGGTCGTCCAGGCCGATCTGTTTCTTGGCGGAGACAGGCACACAGATGGTCTCCCCACCCCAGTCGTCTGGGGTAAGCCCCCTCTCGCTCAGTTGCTGTTTGACCCGATCGGGCTGCGCCGTCGGCTTGTCGATCTTGTTCAGGGCGACGATGATGGGAACCCGCGCGGCGCGGGCATGGTTGATCGCCTCCACCGTCTGGGGTTTGACCCCGTCGTCGGCAGCCACCACCAGCACCGCGATGTCGGTCGTGTGGGCCCCCCGGGCCCGCATCGCCGTGAACGCCTCGTGGCCGGGGGTATCCAGGAACGTGATCTGGCGACCGTTGTGTTCAACCTGATAGGCACCGATGTGCTGGGTGATCCCCCCCGCCTCTCTACCCACCACGTCGGTCCGCCGGATGGCATCCAGAAGAGAGGTCTTACCATGGTCAACGTGGCCTAACACCGTCACCACCGGGGGGCGAGGACGGAGCCTATCCGGGTCCTCGCGGGCATAGAGCCGCTCCCACAGGGGAACCGGCCCTTCCTCCCCGGCCTCCTCAGCAATGGGTGGAGCCGCCTCCTCAGGCTCAAAACCCATCTCGGAGGCGACGATCGCGGCCGTCTCGTAATCAATCTGCTGGTTAATGGTAGCGATAATACCGTCGTTCATCAACTGCTTGATGACGTCAATGGGGCTGATCCCCATCAGTTGGGCCAGCTCGCGAACGGTCAGATAAGCCGGTATCTCAATCACTCTGTTCATTCTCTCTCCCATACCCCCTCCTAGCCTCACCCCTACGGCCCGTTCGTTGCCTCTAAGCACTCGGGTAGCCCCTCGGCATAGGAGCGCAACATCGCCACCGCCGCTTCGTCCAGGGGGGTCCGCAGGGCAGCCTCCAGCCGACGCCGCTTCAGCGCCTCCCGCCAACAGACCTGCTGGGCGCAGAGATAAGCGCCGCGGCCTTTGCGCTTGCCCCGCTCGTCCACCACCACCTCCCCCTCCGGCGTGCGGACGATGCGGACCAGTTCCCGCTTAGCCCGCACGGTCCTGCAGGCGACGCAGGTGCGCTGTGGAACGTGCTTGCGGCGGCCCGGCCTCTTCCCCATCTACAGATACTCCTCCCACTCCCCCTCATCCTCGCCGCGCCGGTGCCGACGGACGGCGACCACCCGCCCCAACTCCTCATCATAGACCAGTTCCCGCACGGGCTTCTTACGGCGCTTGGGCTTCTTTTTCTCATCCAACAGGACTTCGACTTCCTCTTCTTCCTCTTCCTCAAACGCCTCTTCCCACCCTTCGGGGGCCTCTTCTTCCCCGGGGGTTTCCTCGCCCTCGGCCGCAGCCGTCGGCACCGGAGCCTCCTCCGCCACCGCCTCCGTCGGGGCCTTCGCCTCGACCGGCGCGGGGGCCTCCGCCGGCGCTTCCACCGCCTCCACCACCGGCGGTTCCGCCTCCGAAGCCACCTCAGCGACCGTCTCCACCTCCTCAGCGGCGGCCTCCACCTCCTCAACGACCACCTCGGCCGGAGCCGCCTCGACCTCGACCTCGGGCTCCACCGGCGGCAGCTCGAGCCGGTCCAGGGCCCCCCGAACCTCGGCCAGCGCTTTTGGCCCGATGCCGTCCAGCTTCAGCAACCCCTCGTCCCCCTCGGCCAAGTGTTCCAGCAGCTCGCCTACGTTGCTGAGGCCGTTCCGGTGCAGGTGCCCCAGCACCCGGGTGCTCAGGCCGATCTCCTCCAGGGAGACGTCGTAGGCGGCGGCCGGGATGCGGGCGCGGGCGTCACGGATCGCCGCCTCCCGGGCCGCTCGGGCCTCTTCCAGGACAGCCCGGCGGGCGGCCTCCTCCGCCATCAACCGTGCCCGCTGGGCATCCCGGCTGGCTATGTAGTAGGCGCGGACCCCCTCGATGGTCTGGCGCATAGCCACCAGCTCTTCGGCGTTATAGGGCATCCCCTCTTCATTGTGGTGGCGCAAGGCGGCGGCCACCATCGGCAACACCTCCGCCGCCTGCCCCAGGGCGGGGAGTACTTCCGGGTCCTCGTTGACCTGCTTCAGGGCCCACTCAGCGGCCTCAGTGACCCCCTGGATGTCGATCCGCCAGCCGGTCAGCTTCGCCGCCAGACGGGCGTTCTGCCCAGCCTTGCCGATGGCCAGCGAGAGTTGATCGTCGGGGACGACCACACTGGCCGTCCTGCCCTCCACCGGCTCCTCCTCCACCATCACGCTGAGGACCTTCGCCGGCCCCAGCGCCTTGGCGATGAAGGTGACCGGGTCGGGGCTCCACTCGATGATATCTACTTTCTCCCCGCCCAGCTCTTTGACGATGGACTGGATGCGCATCCCCCGCATGCCGACGCAGGCCCCCACCGGGTCCACGCCGGCCTGGCGCGCGGCGACTGCCACCTTGGACCGAGAGCCCGCCTCCCGGGCGATGGCCTTGATCTCCACCGTACCGTTGGCGATCTCCGGCACCTCCAGCTCCAGCAATCGCTGGAGCATCTTCTTGTGGCTGCGGGAGACGATGACCTGAGGGCCGCGGCCGGTCTTTCTCACCTCGACGACGTAGGCTCGGATGCGGTCGTGCAGGACGTACCGCTCGCCCGGCACCATCTCCTTGCGGGGGAGGATCGCCTCGGTCCGTTCCAGGTGGAGGGTGATGTGCTGGGGAGTAACACTCTGAACCGTGCCGTAGACCAGTTCCCCTTCCTGCTCAACGTAGTGGGCATACTGAGCCTCCCGCTCCGCCTCGCGGATACGCTGGAGGATCACCTGTCGCGCCATCTGGGCAGCGATGCGCCCGAAGTTGCGCGGGGTGCTCTCGACCATCAGCATGTCCCCCAACTGGGCGTCGGGGTTGATGGCCCGCGCCTCCTCCAGGGCGATCTCGACCCGGGGGTCGGTGACCTCGGCAACCGCTCGCCGTTCGACGAAAATACGAGCCTTCCCGGTCTCCGGGTCGATGTCGGCGGTGATGTTCTGAGTGGCGGGCGCGCCAACGTTCCGCCGGTACGCGGAGGCCAGTGCTGTTTGGATCGCGTCCAGCACCACCTCTCGCGACAGGTTCCGCTCGGCGCAGATCTGGTTGAACGCCAGCAGGAACTCGCTCTTCATGCTACTCGTTTCCCCTCTCCAGAAGACCTTTTTATGAAAGAAAGTGGGACGGAGC
>DQUX01000399.1 GCA_015662065.1 Anaerolineales bacterium
CCGAGGTGGCCGCCGCTGCCGCCCGACTCAACCGGCTGGTGACCGACGGTCTGCTGGAGGCAGGAGTCCCGGTTCTCAGCCTCCAGCCCTCTGCCTCCGCCCGCTGCCGGGATGGCGCGCTGATCCATCTGGAGGTCGGTCCCATCCGGCAGGCGCTGGCCCGTGGGCTGGTCCCCCTGGTCTACGGGGACGTGGCGCTGGACGAGGTGCGCGGGGGGACCATCGTCTCCACCGAGGACCTCTTCGTCTACCTGGCAGGGGTCCTCTCCCCTCGGCGCATCCTCCTGGTCGGCCAGGCCCCGGGGGTTCTCGATGGAAGGGGCGGAACGATCCCCCACATTTCTCCTTCCACCTTCCCGTCCGTCCTCCCGCTGCTTGCCGGATCACGGGGGGTAGACGTGACGGGCGGGATGGAGGACAAGGTGGCCCGGATGGTCGAGTTGGTGAGGGAGCGGCCCGACCTAGTGGTGCACATCCTCTCCGGCTTGGAGCCGGGGCTGGTCCGGCGCGTTCTGCTGGCCCCAGACACCCCTGTCGGCACCCGCATCGTCGTAACCTGAGATATGGCTGACACCCGGCGCCTGACGTTGGTCTGTCTCCTGCTCGCGCTCCTGTTCCTGACCACAGGCGTGGCCACCCCTGCGGAGGCCCTGGGCGAGCGGTTGGTCCTGGCCTTCTACTACGCCTGGTACGATGAGGCCGCCTGGCAGAAGCCCCTCCCCGACCGGCCCGTGCAGGGTTACGTCTCCTCCGACCCCGCCGCCATTGAGCGGCACGTCCTCTGGGCCCGGCAGGCCGGGATAGACGGCTTCGTCCAATCCTGGTACGGCCCTCAGAGGGAGAACAACCAGACCGAGGCCAACTTCGCCCTTCTGCTCGACATCGCTGCCCGCCACGGCTTCACGGCGGCGGTGGACTTTGAGGCGACCAGCCCCTTCATCCATTCCGAGGCGGACGTGGTGGCTGCCCTCCGGCATCTCCTGACTGTCCACGCCCGCCACCCTGCCTACCTGCGGGTGGGCGGTCGGCCGGTGGTCTTCTTCTGGCGGCAGGAGCGGTACCCGGTGGCGACCTGGGCCAGCATCCGCACCCAGGTGGACCCGGATCGAACGGCTATCTGGATTATGGAGGGGGTCGATCTGGACTACCTGGAGGTGTTCGACGGGGACCATCTCTACAGCGTGGCGTGGGACCCCGAGCCGGAGGGGACGCTGGTCCGATGGGGGCAGCGTGTTCGGGATTGGGGCGGCGGTCGCGGGGTGAGCCGGTACTGGGTGGCGACGGTGATGCCCGGCTACGACGATCGGGTGACGGGCCGGCCCGACGCCTTTGTGCGAGATCGGGCGGGCGGGGCCTACTATCGCCGTTGCTGGGAGGGGGCGATCCAGAGCGGGGCGGACTGGGTCGTCATCACCAGCTTCAACGAGTGGATGGAGGGCTCGCAGATCGAGCCCAGCGAGGGGTACGGGGAGCTCTACCTGGACCTGACGCGGGAGTTGGGGGACCGGTACCGGGCCGGCGAACTGCTGCCGCCGACCGTCGTCATCGTCCCCACCGCCACGCCGCTCCCGCCGCCCTCCCCCACG
>DQUX01000027.1 GCA_015662065.1 Anaerolineales bacterium
CGCCCCCTGGGCGTCCCCGCCGCCGCCGAAGACGGGAGTCCCCTCCAGCAACCCGCACGCCCGCGCCGCCCCCGCCGTCAGCCCCCCCACCCGGTCTATGGAGCGCACCAACGGGGGAAACTTCGCCAGGTCCAGCCCCACATACCGGATGATCCCCCGCAACCAATCCTTCTTCTTCAGGTCGAACCCAAAGGCGGAGGCGCAGGACCACTCGAAGACCATCCGGCCGGTGGCCCGATAGATAAGATAGCCGTTGACGTCCAGGAAACAGCTCATCCCGTTGTAGACCTCCGGCTCGTTCTCCTTGAGCCAGAGCAACTTGGGCAAGCCATCCTTGCCGGCCAGCTCAGCGCCGGCGATGGCGGCGAAGACCTTCGGCCCCAGGAACTTGCGCATCATCCGCTCCGCCTGCTGGGGGGCGCGGCCGTCCAGCCAGATGATGGCCCGTCGCAGGGGCCGTCCGTCGGGACCCATCGGGAGGATGCCCAGCAACTGGGTGGTGTGGACCATCGCCAGGATGTCTCGAGGGGAGACGCCGGATCGCTCCATCACCTGGCGCGTGGTGGACGTGACAGCGCCCCACCAGTCTTCCTGCTCCTGCTCTGCCCAGTCGGGTCGGGGATAATGCACCGGGTAGGGGATAGAAGCCGTAGCGTAGATGTTGCCCTCGGCGTCCATCAAAATAGCCTTATTGCCGCCAGTGCCGACATCGTGGGCAACGATGTACTCGGGCATGCTTCACCTCCGGGTACGGATAGCGGATTGCAGATTGCAAAGCGCAGATTTTGTAGCCTTCAAATCGTGCCCTAAGGGAATCTATTGGTGATATAGCGTGGTCAGAGCGCGGTCCCGAGAACGGGTGCCCCTTCCCCCTACCGATGGCTACGGTCAGGGGGGACGGGGGGAAACCGAGAGGGAGGGAACCACAATGCATTATACCATGCGTGTTGGGGAGGGCAACTGACTAAACGGGGTGGTGCACGGGGGCTTAAGTGGCCTGAGCGGAGGCCCCGAGTGACGCGAGGGAGCGTAGTCGAAGGCCACGACTCCCAGCCCATCTCCGACCTCGCCCTTGCCCCAGGAGAGGCCACAGGGTATAATCTCAGACAGCGGAAAAGAGTATCCCACCGATCGATGGAAGGAGGAGTGAGAAATGAGACGCCTACCGCTCGTTCTGCTGGTGGTTGGCCTGCTGCTGGTCGCCTGCGCCGGCGCTATCTCTTCGACCCCGTCTACTACATCTATGATATCCCTCGCCCGGCCGACGCCCCGGATCCCCAACCGAGTTTACTACACGAAGCGATGCTGGCCCGGCTGCCACACCAACCCGTCCCAACTGCCCCATCCCACCCCCGATGAGTTCGAGGGCGCGCTGGATGCCGGATGGACGTGGATCAACGAGGACCCAACTCACTGGACGCTGACGGAGGTGCCCGGTATGCTCCGCATCGTGTCCCAGGCCGGCTCGATCTCCGGCGATTTCCAGGACGCCCGCAACATCCTGGTGCGCGACGCCCCCGACACCCACTTCGACGCTATGGTCAAGGCGACCTTCAATCCCACCTCCGACGCTCAGAACCTCGCCATCTTCGTCAAGCTGGACGACGGCTCCCTCGTCTCGCTGAACCGGTGGTATTGCGCGGAAGGGGAAGGTCCATCCTGCGTGGGAAGCGGCGTCTACTTCGACGGCTCCGACCTGGGCTGCACCCGAGTCGGACGGCCCACGTCCAAGGAGACGGTCCACCTGATGCTGCGCAGGGCCGGCAACGCCTACATCGGCTACCTGCTCGAGGAGGGCCAGTGGATCGAGGTCGGCCGGTGCAACAGCCTGGCGACTCCCACCCTCGTGGGCCTCACCGCCATCAACGGCGCCGACGATCCCGCCCTCGAGATCCCGGCCGACTTCGACTCCTTCCTGCTGCAGGAACGTCCCTAGTTCCCCGCCGACCGTCCCTCCTTCGTTCCCCCCCACCCCAGCGCCAGAACCAACAGCCCGGCCAGCCCCAGTGCCGCCCAGAAGGGACCGCTGCTGCCGCCCCAGACCCGCAATTCCGCGCCGACCCGGCTGGCCGGGGAGCCCAGGAGGCCGGTGAGGGTGCCCATCAGGCCGACGAACGATCCCCGGCGCCGGCCCTCGACGACGCCGGTGAGGAGGGCGTTGTAAGCGATGGAGGCCGCGGGGCCGGCGCCGGTCGCCAGGACGAAGCAGAGGGTGGCCGCCCACCCACCCGGCAGGAGCGCCCAGGCCAGGAGTCCGCCTCCCATCACCAGCACCGCCGCCGCCAGCATCCGCCGATGCCCCACCCGGTCCCCCAGCCAGCCGGCCAACGGGGCAGAGAGGATCGCCGCCCCGTCCCCGACGGCGAACAGCAGGTTGAGCCGGACGTTATCCAGCCCCCGAATCTGGTGGGCGTGGAGGGCGATGAAAGGCCCGCCCAGGAGCAGGTTGAAGAAAAGGGTGTAGAGGGTGCCGACGACCAGGAAGCGGGCCGCCGTGCCCCAGTCCACCTCCCCCCAGGCCGCGCTCAGCGGCGCGGACGACCCCGCCGTCCCCAGGGTCTCCCGCAGCAGGGAGAGCCGCGCCAGGCTGACCACCACCCCCACCGCCACCGTGCCCCAGAGCAGGGTCGGCAGCGCAGTGAGGGTCAACAACCAGGCCCCCAGGGCAGGGCCGGCGGCGCTGGCAATGCGGGAGGCCACGGTGACCATCCCGAAGGCCCGCCCCCGCTCCCCCGCCGGGACCGACTCGGCCAGCAGGGCGGTAAAGCCAGGGGACTGGACCGAGGCGAAGGCGGCCAGCGACAGATGGGCCGCCAGCAATTGCTGCCAGTTCCCCACCCGCGCCATCCCGGCGACGGCCACGACCACGCCGAAGATGGGCAACACCGTCACCGGCTTGCGTCCCACCCGATCCGCCAGCAGCCCCCCGATCAACTGGAACAACGCGAAGGCGGCCGCCAGAAGGGAGAAGGCGGTGCCGATCTGGGCGTCGCTGGCCCCCAGGTCGGCGTAGTAGGTGGGCAGCAGTCGGGACCACGTCAGCCGCGCCACGAGCATCGCGATGACGGTGAGGGCCAGGACCGGGACGTTGCGACGCTGCACGTTACCCCGTCTCCCCACGTCTTCCCGCCCCCTCAGTGGCTGGCGGGGGCCGTGCCCTTCCGGGCCTTCCGCCGCCGGGCCAGCTCCCGGCGCATCTCGGCGTACCGCTGCCGGGTGATGGGGTAGCGATAGGCCACGAGGACCGAGGCCACCAGCAGCACCGCGGGCAGCACGGAGATGAGCAGCCGCAACCCGTTCAACGCCGACGCCGGCTGAGGCGGGGTCGGGTCGGCGGCGGTCGGCTGGACGTAGCCGGTCCAGCGCAACACCGCCGGCAGGAGTGCCAGCACCCCCGCCCGGGCCAGCTTGTCTACGAAGACCGCCACGCCAGTGTAGGCCCCCTCCTGCCGCCGCCCGCTCATAAGCTCGTCCACCTCCAGCACGTCGGGGTCCATCGCCCGGGGCATCAGGTGGGCCGCCGAGACCCCAAAGCCCGCCAGCGCAGCGATGACGTAGGCCGGCCACTTGGTCTGCGGGGGCACCAACAGGATGCCGAGCATCACCACCGTCCAGGTGGACGCCGCGATCATATAGGCGATCTTCTTCTCAAAGCGCCGCGATAGCCAGAGCACCAACGGCAGGGAGAGAAACGCCACCAGCAAGATCATCCCCTGCACCAGCGAGGTCTCATCCTCCGTCATCCCCGTCCAGTAGATGAGGAAATAGGCGAACACCGCCTGGGCAACCACCACCGGCATCCAGCTCAGAATGCGGATGGAGAGGGTGTAGCGGAAGGCCCGGTTGCTCAACACAAAGCGAAGGGACTCCCCTAGCGGGGGCGCGCTCTCCGCCTGGAACGCCGGCCGCTCCCGGGTGCCCAGGAAAGCGCTCAGGAAAGGGAGGATCGAGGCGATCCCGCAGGCCAGGCCGATGACCCAGAAGGCCCGAGGGTCCCGCTCGGGGAACATCGGGAAGATGACCAGCCCCAAGAGGAGCGGCACGGCCAGTGACGCGCCGATGTTGAAGGCCATCCGGTACGTGACCAGCGACGTCCGCTCGTCGTGATCCATCGTCAGTTCCGGCGTGAGGGCCACATAGGGGCAACTGACGGCGGTGAAGGCGGCCTCGAAGAGGAGGTACACCCCGACGTAGTAGGCAAACAGGAGTCCCTGGCTTTCGACCGGCGGGATCAGCCACAGGAGGGCGAAGGTGACACCGAAGGGGATGGCGCCGAAGAGGAGGTAGGGCCGACGCCTTCCCCAGCGGGTACGGGTTCGATCGGAGAGAAGGCCGAAAAGCGGATCGTTGACCGCGTCCCAGACCGTGGCGATGAGCCAGAAGAGGCTCACCAGCCGCAGGTCGAGCCGGGCGATGTCGGTGAGGAAGATGGTGTACCAGAAGGGGATCACCGTCCCCGGCCCGACCGCATACCCGATCTCCCCAACGGCGTAGGCGACCTTGGTCCAAACCGGAAGTCTCTCGCTGTGGTTGTCCATCCCATTACCTCCCCTCTCACTTCTTGGCAAGTCCTTTTATCTGCGGCGGCGAGGCTCCCGGCCCTCCCAGACCCGGAAACGGTTGTCATCCTCCACCACCCGGACCTGGGCGAAGGCCGCCTCCAGCCACGGCCCGTAGGGCAGGAAGCGGTTGGCCACCAGGTAGAGCCGCCCTTCCGGTCGCAGGAGCCGGGCGGCCGCGGCGATGAACCTCCGGGCCGCCGTCGGCTCCTTCGCCACGTCCTGGTGGAAAGGGGGATTGGTCACAACGACGTCGAAGGTCCCGGCGGGAAGGCCCGCTCCGACGTCGGAGAGGACTACCTCGGCATTGGTGATACCGTTGGCGGTCAGGGTGCGTCGGGCCGCCTCCACCGCCCGCACGTCGGCGTCCACCAGCGTGGCCCACCCCTCCGA
>DQUX01000138.1 GCA_015662065.1 Anaerolineales bacterium
AGAGAAATGACAGAGGAAATGGTACAAGCACCGGCCGAGATCACCGACGACGATAAGCTGTGGGCCCTTCTCAGTTGGCTCTTCTGGCCCATCGCCATCATCGTCCTGCTGCTGGAGGACAAGAAACAGCGCCCCTTCATCAAATACCACGCGATCCAGTCCCTCGCGCTGGCCGTGGTGGGATTGGTGATCAGCACGGTCCTCAGCTTCGTGTTCATCGGCTGCGTTACCGGCGTCGTCTGGCTCATCTATGCGATCTACCTGGCAATCAAGGCCTACCAGGGGGAGTGGGTGGTGATACCCTTCCTCACCGACTTCTGCAAGAACCAGGGCTGGATCTAGCCACGGCTTGGTCCAGAAGCCCCTCCCGACGGAGGGGCTTTTCCATTCCCCTGGAATGTGGTAAGATACCCGCTGCCAACCATCGAACCCACACTCCACAGGAGGCCCTCGCCGTGCCGACCACAACCAAACGCTGGCTGATCGCCCAACCCGCTCCTGAATCCTTCCTGGCCAGGCTTTCCGATCTGCATCCGCTGGCAGCGCAGGCGCTGTACAACCGGGGTCTAACCGACCCGGTCGAAGCGGCCGCCTTCCTGGAAGGCCACCTCGGGCCAGACGATCCCTTCCGCCTGCACGGGATGCACCAGGCGGTGACGCGGCTGCGCCAGGCGATCCGGGCAGGAGAGCCCATCGCCGTCTACGGCGACTTCGACGCCGACGGCGTGACAGCGACCGCTCTCCTGGTGCTCGCGCTGCGGGCACTGGGGGGAAGGGTGCAGCACTACATCCCCCATAGAGTAGAGGAAGGGTACGGCCTCAACATCCGGGCGTTGGGGGAACTGGCCGGGGCAGGGGTGCGCGTGGTGGTCACGGTGGATTGCGGCATCCGCTTCCCCAGAGAGATCGCCTACGCCCGCCAGCAGGGGATGGACGTCATCGTCACCGATCACCACATCGTGGGGGAGGAGCCGCTGGACGCGGTGGCCGTCGTCAACCCCCACCAGCCGGGCTGCCCCTACACGTACAAGTACCTGGCCGGCGTCGGCCTGGCCTACAAGCTGGCCCAGGCTCTGTTGCGGGCCAACCACCGGGTCCCGGCACGGACAGACCCCCCCCTCCAGGCAGAAGACCTGCTGGACCTGGTGGCGCTAGGAACGGTGGCCGATCTGGCCCCGCTGACTGGGGAGAACCGGTCGATGGTCCTCCGGGGGCTCCGACGTATCAACAGCGAGCCCCGCCCTGGGGTGGAAGCGCTCATCCGCCAGGCGGGGCTACGGCCCGGCCAGATCGATGAGACGGCCATCGGCTACGCGCTGGGGCCCCGGCTGAACGCCGCGGGACGGGTCGCCGAGGCCGAGACCGCCTTCCGACTGCTCACCGCCGAGTATCCGGAGGAGGCCAAGCGACTGGCCGAGCGGCTGGACAGGCTGAACCAGGAGCGACAGCGGATCACCGCCGAGGCACAGGAGCGAGCGCGGGAGATCGCCTATATCCAGGAGGCCGGGCAGCCCCTCCTCTTCATCGCCGACCCCCGGTTCCCGGCCGGCGTGGTCGGCCTGGTGGCCTCCCGGCTGGCGGAGGAGTTCTACCGCCCCGCCGTCGTCGTGGAGCTGGGGGAGGAGACAAGCCGGGGCTCCGCCCGCTCCATCCCCGAGTTCCACATCACCCAGGCGCTGGACGCCTGTGCCGACCTCCTTCTCCAACACGGAGGCCACGCCGCCGCCGGTGGCTTCACCGTCCGCACAGAAAACCTGCCCCGGCTCAAAGCCCGCCTCCTGGCTCTGGCCGCAGAGGGGCTGGAGGAAAAAGATCTGACCCCCACCATCGTGGCAGACGCGGAGGTCCCGTTGCAGGAGATGAGCTGGACGCTGTGGGAGGCTCTGCAACGGCTACGGCCCTTCGGCGAGGGAAACCCCGAGCCCATCTTCGTCAGCCGGAACGTGCAGGTGCGTCGCCACCGGGCCGTCGGGACCGACGGCGCCCACCTCAAGCTCCTCCTGTTCGACGGGCGGGCTGTGTGGGACGGGATCGCCTTCCGGCAGGGAGACTGGGCCGATCACCTGCCGGACCGGATCGACATCGCCTACCACCTGCAACAGAACGAGTGGAACGGAGAGACGCGACTGCAGCTAAACATCCAGGACATCCAACCGGCCTGACACCGAGCCTCGCCCACGTCGCCTGGAGCTGAAGGAGCGATAGGGATGAACATACTCGTCACCGGCGCGGCCGGCTTCATCGGCAGCCACGTGGCCGAGGCCCTCCTGGCACGAGGCGACACCGTCGCCGGGCTGGACAACTTCAACAACTACTATAGCCCAGCCCGCAAGCGGGCCAACGCCGCCCTATTGGCCGCTTACCCCCGCTTCACCCTCCGCGAGGCCGACGTGCGGGATGCAGACGAGATGGAGCGCATCTGCGCCGAAGGCCGCTTCGACGTCGTGGTCCACCTGGCGGCTATGGCTAACGTCCGCTACTCCA
Source organism: Anaerolineales bacterium (assembly GCA_015662065.1). GTDB lineage: Bacteria > Chloroflexota > Anaerolineae > B4-G1 > DUEL01 > SZUA-1492. The sequence goes on from DQUX01000138.1 coordinate 2,485, forward strand.
TCGAACGCGCCCCGCTGTACACCGACGTCAACATCCGAGGCACGGTCAATATGCTGGAGGCGGCCCGCAGGGTGGGAATCCCCCACTTCGTCTTCGCCTCCACCTCCTCGGTCTACGGCCACACCAAGCGACTTCCCTTCCGAGAAGACGATCCCCTCGGCCAGCCCCTGGCCCCCTACCCAGCCTCGAAGATCGCCGGTGAGGTGATGGGCCACGCCTTTCACAGCCTCTTCAGCCTCTCCTTCACCGCCCTTCGCTTCTTCTCCGTCTACGGCCCCCGTGGCCGACCCGATATGATGCCCTACATCATCACCGATAGCATCGTCCACGACCGGGAGTTTATGCTCTACGATGGAGGGGAGATGTACCGGGACTGGACCTACATCGCCGACATCGTCTCCGGCGTCGTGGCCGCGGTGGACCGGCCGCTGGGGTACGAGAGGATCAACCTGGGCCGCGGCGAGCCGATGCGGATGGCCGATTTCGTGGAGCTGGTCGAAGAGCTGGTGGGAAAGCCCGCCCGGATGACCACTCCCCCCGCTCCGCCCAGCGAGCCCAAGATCAACTACGCCGACGTCTCCAAAGCCCGCCAACTGCTGGATTACGATCCCAAGACCCCCGTAGCCGAGGGAATGCAGCAGTTCTGGGAGTGGTACCAGGCCGAGATGCTCAGAGGATGAATGGCAAACGACGAAGGGTAAAACCCAAAGCCCGAAGGCCTTTTGAGCTCTGGGCTTTGTCTCTCTGGGCTTTATCCCTTCTCACCGCTCCCGTCTGGGCGCAGGGGGCTCCCCCCGACCCCCGCTTCGGCGCGGTGGAGGCCTTCCACGACCCGGCCGCAGCGGTGGAGGCAGGCGTGGGCTGGGAGCGCATCCTGTTCTACTGGTCGGAACTGCAGCCCGGCGGCCCCGAGGACTGGAACGGCTACCACGTGCCGGACCGGTGGCTGGAGCAGGCCGCCGGGGCCGGACGGGAGGTGGTAGGGCTCCTCAAGCACACCCCCGCCTGGGCCACCGACGGCCCGCCGGGCTGCGGTGTCCCCCGAGGGCTCGACCTGCCGGTGGACGACCCGGCCAACCTATGGGCGGCCTTCGTCCGCCGTGTCGTGGGCCTCTACGCCGGACGGATCGACCACTGGATCATCTGGAACGAGCCGGACATCCCCCCCGATACCTACGGGGCGGAGTGGTGCGGGTCGGTGGAGGAGTACTACCGGCTCCTCCAGGTCGCCTACCTGGCCGCCCACCAGGCCAACCCCGACGTCACCATCCACCTGGCCGGGTTGACCTTCTGGCACGACCGGACCTACCTGCGTCGTCTCCTGGCCGTCGCCGCCCAGGCCCCCACCGGCCTGGAGCACGGCTACTACTTCGACGTCGTCTCCCTCCACATCTACTTCCAGACCGAGTCGATCCCCTACGTCATCAACGAAACCCACGCCGCGCTGGCCGAGCACGGGCTTCAGAAGCCCATCTGGGTCAACGAGACCAACGCCTCACCCGATTCCGACCCCCTCTGGCCCATCGAGCGGCCCCGCTGGCGGGTGAGCCTGGAAGAACAGGCCGGATTCCTGCTCCAGTCCTTCGCCCTGGCGCTGGCCAGCGGTGCGGAACGGGTGGCGGTGTACAAGTGGATGGACGCAGCCCTGCCGCCGGGCGGAGAGCCCTTCGGCCTGATCCGCCCCGACTCCAGCCGCCGCCCCGCCTACGACGCCTTCCGGCTGATCGCGACCCACTACGCCGGGACCCAGGCCGCCTACGCGGCCCGTCAGCCCCTTTTCTACCAGGTGACCTTGAACCGGGGCGGGCAGACGACCCGTGTCCTCTGGGCCCGTACCGCCACCCCGGTGACGGTAGCGGTGCCGGCGCTGGCAACGGAGGGGCTGCTGGTCGCGCAGGACGGAACGACAGAGGCGCTGGAGCCGGTGGACGGCGTGGTCGAGGTGACCCTGCCGGGCGCTCGCTGCGCCGACGCGCTGGGCTGCATCATCGGCGGGCCGACGGTGCTGCTGGTGGAGGCCGGAGCCGGAGAACCCGGGCCTGCGTGGGTGCTCGCGCCAACACCGATGTCGCCGTCGGAGCCGCAGGCGACCCCCCAGGCCGGGG
>DQUX01000026.1 GCA_015662065.1 Anaerolineales bacterium
TCCCCCAACATGACCCGGATCGGCCCCCCCGGGGCCATGTGCACCAGCGAGAAGATGAGCACGCTGGCCACCAGCAAGGTGGGCACGGCAAGCAACAGCCGCTTTAGTACATATATCCCCATGGTGAAATGGAAGGGGGGCGGAACTTCCGCCCCCCTTCAGGTGTTCATCAGCCTCGGAACTCCCGGATGTAGCGGAGGTTGATGTCCCCATCGGAGGCGAGGCCGTCGCCGTAGCCCACGACCTCTTCCCGCCAGGCATGCAGGTTGTCAGCGATCATCAGGTCGATCCGGACGACGTTTTCCACCAGCATCTCCTGCATCTGCCAGGTCAGCTCCTTGCGGCGCTGGACATCCGGCTCCACGATGGCCTCGTCGTACAAGGCGCAGAACTCGGCGTGCCCTGGAACGGTGGGATGGTAGTGCTCGGGCAGATCCGGAGCGGCGTGATGCCAGTGGTTATGGTTGTGATGGTTGCGGTAGTAGCCGGCGTACATCCAGTACAGGGCGGAGAAGTTGCCGTAGCCCCAGTCCTCCACCCCGGCCTCCCAGTCGAAGGTCTCGTACAGGGTGTCGAAGAAGGTGGATTTGTCCACCGGGATGACCTCGGTTTCAACCCCGTACTGGCGGAGCTGTTCCTGGATCAAGGTGGCCACGTCCACGAACCACTGGGCGTTGGTGGCTATGATGCGGAAGCGCAAGGGGCGCTCGCCGCCCAGGGCGTAGTACTCCTCCAGGTACTGGCGGGCCAGTTCCGGATCGTGCAGCACTCGCCCCCGCAGCCGCGGGGAGAACCACTCGGAGTCCGGATACCAGGGCCCATACATGATGGTGGCCATGCCGAAGAAGATTTCGTCCCGGATCTCCTCCCGGTCGATGGCGTACATCATGAACTTGCGGGCGGCCAAAGCCCGGGCGATGGCCTGTTCGTCGTCCACCTCGTCGGCGGTGATCCCAAACGGATGCGAACCGAGGTTGAGGGCCACGTACTGCTCTTGGATCCCAGGCAGTCGCTTGGTGACGATGCCGGGCATGCGGGAAATGAAGTCGTAGTCCCGGTAGGTTACCTTGTCCACGATGTGAATGCGGCCCGCGATCAGAGACGCCATCAGGGCGGCCTGGTCCCCGATGAACTCGAATACCACCCGATCGATCCCCGGCGCGGGCACCCCTTCGGCCCAATAGTCATCGAATCGCTCCAGCACGATGTGAGAACCGCTCACCCACTCCACGAACTTGAACGGCCCGGAGCCGATGGGGTTCCGGGAAAGATCAGTGCCGGCGATCCCGGCGATGCCCTTCTCCGGGGAACGGGTGCCGTGGGCCCCCTCCGGCACGATGCCGGCGAACGCCCGCGCCAGATACTGTAGTGCCTCCGGGAACGGCTTTTCGTACACGACCTCCAGGGTGTAGTCGTCCAGGATGTTCAGTGCCGCCACCGGCCCCACCACCCTGCGCATGGGGGAATCGTTCTCAGGATCCAATATCCACTCGAAATTGTACTTGACGTCCTGGGCGGTAAGGTCACTGCCGTCGTGGAACTTGATGCCTGGGCGGATGTGAAGCGTGATGGCGGTGGCATCCTCGCTGAACTCCCAGGACTCGCACACCGCATATTCGGTGGTGGGCTCGTTATCCGGCCCCAACTCGATCAGGGGGTCATAGACGTTCTGGATGATGTAGCCGGAGCCGGTGTCGGTGTAGATCGCCGGGTCCAAGTCCCAGGGCTCGGTGGCGATGCCGATCCTGAGCTCCCCTGCCTGCGTCAGCCCGGCGAAAAGCAGAACGCCGAAGCCGACCACCA
>DQUX01000222.1 GCA_015662065.1 Anaerolineales bacterium
ATGCGGGGGGAGGGGAGAGGTGGGAGTGAGGCTATCGAACGTTGTTGGGTAGATTAGCACCATTCTTCTTGAGGAGGAGGAAGAGCTATGCGCAAGTGGTTGATCGCGACAGTAGGCCTGATGGTCCTGGCAACCCTGCTGGCTGCCTGTGTCCCCAAGCCGACACCGGAGGCCTTCAAGGCGGGCATGGTGACGGACGTAGGCGGCATCGACGACAAGTCCTTCAACGCCACGTCGTGGCACGGGATGGAGTTGGCGGAGGAGGAGTTGGGGGTGGAGGTGGCCTACCTGGAGTCGCAGCAGCAGACGGACTATGCGGTGAACATCACCCAGTTTGTGGACCAGGGGTACGATATGATCGTGACGGTGGGGTTCCTGCTGGGTGAGGACACGGCGACGTTTGCGCAGCAGAATCCGGAGACGAAGTTTGCGATCGTGGACTTCGCCTACGATCCGCCGATCGAGAACGTGCTGGGGTTGACGTTCGCCACGGATGAGGCGGCGTTCCTGGCGGGGTACTTGGCGGCGGGGATGACGCAGACGGGGAAGGTGGGCACCTTTGGTGGGATTGAGATACCGCCGGTGACGATCTTCATGGTCGGGTTCCAGGCTGGCGTCGAGTACTACAACGAGCAGCACGGGACGGACGTCGAGGTGCTGGGGATGGACCTGTTCGTGGGGAACTTCGAGTCCACGGATGATGGTCGTCGCGCGGGGGAGGACCTGATCGCGGAGGGGGCGGACATCATCATGCCGGTGGCGGGTCCGGTGGGGTTGGGCACCGCTGCCGCGGTCATGGAGCACCCTGGCACGATGCTGATCGGGGTGGACACCGACTGGTGCATCAGCGCGGAGGAGTACTGCTCGGTGACGCTGACGAGCGTGCTGAAGAACATGGATGTCGCGGTGCGGGATGCGATCGCGATGGCCGTGGAGGGCACCTTCGAGGGTGGCACGTATGTGGGGACGCTGGCGAACAACGGGGTAGGGATCGCGCCGTTCCACGAGTTCGACGACGACGTGCCGGCCGAGCTGAAGGCGGAGCTGGAGGAGATCACGCAGGGCATCATCGACGGCACCATCGACACCGGCTGGTAGGAACATCGGAAGGGGAATGCAGGCGGTGCCGGGTCCTCCCCGGCACCGCCGCCCTCGCAGCATGGCTTCGCGGGCTGAGGGCCGGCGAGCAGGAGTTTGTGACAGCGTGCATCTGGCATAAGGAGGCAACGATGCCCCCTGTCCTGGAGTTGCGCGGCATCACCAAGGCGTTTCCCGGCGTCTTGGCCAACGACCATATTGACCTGACCCTGGAGGAGAGGGAGATCCACGCCCTCCTGGGGGAGAACGGGGCGGGTAAGACCACGTTGATGAATATCCTCTACGGCCTCTACACCCCCGACGAGGGAGAGATCTATGTGAGAGGCCGGAAAGCGGAGATCCACGACCCCAACGACGCCATCGCCCAGGGCATCGGTATGGTCCACCAGCACTTCATGCTGGTGCCGGTGCTCACCGTGACGGAGAACGTCATGCTGGGGGTGGAGTCCGTCAAGAACGGCATCTTCCTCGACCGGACCTCCGCTGCCCAGCGTATCCGCCGGATCTCGGAGCAATATGGGCTGGAGGTGGACCCCGATGCCTATGTTAAGGCGCTTCCGGTGGGGGTCCAGCAGCGGGTGGAGATCATCAAGCTTCTCTACCGGGAGGCGGACATCCTCATTCTCGATGAGCCCACCGCTGTCCTCACGCCTCAGGAAGTGGAGGAGTTATTCAAGGTCGTCCGATCGCTTGTAGCGCAGGGGAAGTCGGTGATCTTCATCACCCACAAGCTGAAGGAGGTGATGGCCATCGCCGATCGGATCACCGTCCTGCGGAATGGCCGCGTGGTGGGCACGACCAGCCCGGCGGAGACCACCGAGGAGCGGCTGGCGGCGATGATGGTGGGCCGGAAGGTGTTGCTGGAGGTGGAGAAGGGCCCGGCCCGTCCCGCCGAGACGGTGCTGAAGGTGGAGGGCCTGAAGGTGATGGACGACCGGGGAAATCTCACGGTCCGAGGTGTTTCCTTCGAGGTGCGGGCCGGTGAGGTGCTGGGGGTGGCCGGTGTCCAGGGGAATGGTCAGACCGAGCTGGTGCAGGCCCTCACGGGCCTGCGACCGGTGCTGGAGGGGCGGGTGCACATCCTGGGGGCCGACCTCACCAACGCGCCGCCCCGGCGGGTCTTGGAGCGGGGGGTGGCCCACGTGCCGGAGGATCGCCAGCGAGACGGGCTGGTGCTCAGTCTCCCCGTCGCCGACAACCTGGTCCTCAACACCTACTATCTGCCTCCCTTCGCCCAGCTCGGCACGCTGGACCAGGAGACCATCCTGGCGACGGCGGAGCAGCGGGTGCGGGAGTTCGACATCCGCACGCCCAGTGTGATGACCTCGGTCTCCAGTCTCTCCGGCGGCAATCAGCAGAAGGTCATCGTCGCCCGGGAGTTCTCTCGCCCCATCCGCCTCCTCATTGCCTCCCAGCCCACCCGGGGACTGGATGTGGGCTCCATCGAGTACATCCATCGGCGCATTGTCGAGAAGCGAGATGAGGGATGCGCGGTCCTGCTCGTCTCGCCGGAGTTGGACGAGGTGATGGGTCTCTCGGACCGCATCGCGGTGATGTACGAGGGGGAGATCGTAGATATCTTGCCTGCCGATCAGGCGACTAAAGAGGAAGTTGGGCTCTTGATGGCAGGTGTGCGAAGAAAGGAGGACGTCAGTGCAACCATCGCCTGACGAACTGCGGGTGGGGCTGGTCACCGACGTAGGCCGCATCGACGATGGCACCTTCAACCAGTATGCCTACGAGGGAATGGCCCGGGCTGCGCAGGAGCACGGTCTGGAGGCTGAGGTCATCCAGACCAGGGCCTCGGCCGAGTACGAGGGCAACATCCGCCGGTTGATCGAGCAGGGCTGCACCCTCATCGTCACCATCGGCTCCGCCACGGGGCCGGCAGTGGAGCGGCTGGCGATGCGGCATCCCTCTGTCCATTTCATCGTTGTCGACCATGAGCCGCTGCCGGAGAGCCACAACGTCACCGGCCTGGTCTTCGCCGAGGATCAAGCCGGCTTCCTGGCCGGGGCGCTGGCGGGGCTGATGACGGAACGGGGGACGGTGGGCTTTGTGGGCGGGGTGGACGTGCCGCCGGTGCGCAAGTTCATGGGAGGGTTCGAGCACGGCCTGGCCCTGACCAACCGCCGGGCGAGGGTTGTGCAGGCCTACACCGACTCCTTCACCGACCCGAAGGCCGGTGAGGAGGCCGCCGGGAAGCTGGTCGAACAGGGGGCGGACGTGGTCTTCGCGGCGGCGGGGGCCAGCGGCAGCGCGGCCATCCGGGCTGCTGCCCGGCAGGGGGTGTGGGTCGTCGGCGTGGACCAGGACGAGTGGGTGACGACCTTCGAGGACGGGAGGGTCCCCGGCGCGGAGCGGCTGCTCACCAGCGCCGTGAAGCGGGTGGATCAGGCGGTCTACACCGCCATCACTCAGGCAGTGCAGGGGAAGCTGCGCGGCGGCGTGCTTCGCTTCGACCTGACCGACGGTGGGGTGGGGCTGGCCTCCTACCACGCGGCCGACGCCGCCATCCCCTCCGAGGTGCGGGGCAAGATCCTCGAGGTAACCGAGGGGCTGCGGACCGGTCGGATTCGCACCCGAGTGGGACCTCGAGGGGAGGACCTCTTGGAGGGGTTCCTGCCCCGGTTGATGGCCTGGAACTGGCAGGCGGCGTTGATGCCCCTTCTGGCGATTTTCACTGCCCTAATCATCGGCGCGATCTTCATCGCCGCCTTCGATCCCGAGGTGTGGGCCGCCTTCGGCGGTGGGCTGAAGGCGGGACTGGCGACGGCCTGGCAGTCCATCGCCCAGGCCTACACCGCTCTCTTCGAGGGCTCCTTCGGCAGTCCGGCCCGCATCATTGAAGGCTTCCGCCTCTACTTTCAGACTGAGGATGCCACCGAGCTGCTACGGGCTGTCTACCCGCTGACGGAGAGCCTGCGCATCGCCACTCCGTACATTTTCGCCGGGCTGGCGGTGGCGCTGGGCTTCCGCTGTGGCCTCTTCAACATCGGCGCCGAGGGCCAGTATTTCGTCGGCGGGTTGGCCTCGGTGTACGTGGGCTACAGTCTCAAGGGGGTGCCTTGGTTCATCCACCTGCCCCTGGCCCTGGGGGCGGGGATGGCTGGCGGAGCTTTTTGGTCGGCCATCGCCGGGTTCCTGAAAGCCAAGACGGGGGCCCATGAGGTGATCAACACCATCATGCTCAACTACATCGCCTACCGGCTGGCCGATTACCTCCTACAGGTGGGTGGGCCGATGGCCCGCCCCGGGGACTTCCGGCCCGTGAGCCCGGAGATCGAGACCACCGCCTATCTGCCCCAGTTCTTCCCTAACGACCCCTCCATTCGGATCAACGCCGGGCTTCTGGTGGCATTGGCGGCGGTGGGCGTGATCCACTGGCTGCTCTTCAAGACGACGGTGGGCTTCGAGATCCGGGCGGTGGGGGCCAACCCCCGGGCGGCACGGACCGCCGGGATCAGCGTGGCACGGAACTTCATCCTGGCGATGGCGATCAGCGGCGGGCTGGCCGGGCTGGCCGGCGCTCACGACATCCTGGGAGTGATCCATTTTATGCCTAACGCCTTCTTCTCCGGTTACGGCTTCGACTCCATCGCTCTGGCGCTCCTGGGCAAGAGCCACCCGGTAGGGGTTCTCCTGGCGGCCCTTCTTTTCGGCTTCCTGCGGGCTGGCGCGCAGCGGATGCAGGGGTGGGCCCACGTGCCTATTGACATCATCTCCGTGTTGCAGGGGCTGATCATCATCTTCGTCGCCGCTCCGGAGGTGGTTCGCCTCCTCTACCGCCTCCGCGCGCCGAAGGTAGAGGCCGAGGCGATCTTCACCCGGGGATGGGGGCGGATTTAGACTGGATGCTGGATGCTCGTTACTCGTCGAGGGGGAGGTTGGACGTGAGTACAGTTTGGGAGCGAATCGGGGCGCGCGGTGATGTCTCTGCCAGGCGGGCGCGGACCTATGGGCTGATCTTCCTCGGGGTGGGGCTTTTGATCTTCTTGCTCTTTGCCCGCGGGGCTACGGCGGATCAGGCCACCACCTTTGTCTTGACCCCCAGCGGGGAATCGCAGGCGCTGCCGGTGCCGGACCTGTCCGTCCCCAGCCTGACGGTGCTGTATGGGTTTGCGCTGGTGTGCGTGTTCGTGGGGGGCTGGCAACTGGCCCGGGGGTTCCGGCGGGTCAACCTGGCCCTGGGCGGGGTGGCGGTGTTGTTCGTGTTGGCCTTTCTCACCTGGGCGGCCCGCGATCGCTCGATGAACCTGACCGGCCTCCTGAGCAGCGCGCTCCTCCGCTCCGTCCCCATCGCCCTGGCCGGGCTCTCCGGCGTGCTGTGCGAGCGGTGCGCGGTGATCAACATCGCCATCGAGGGGATGATGCTCACCGGCGCCTTCATTGCTGCACTGATGGGCAGTGTGGCGGCCAACATCTGGGAGTGGCCCTCCTGGGCCGCCCTGCTCTTCGGCCTGGCGAGCGCCTTGGCCGCGGGGGCGCTCCTGGGGCTGCTCCTCGCCGTCCTGGCGGTCCGCTTCAAGGTGGATCAGATCATCGCCGGCACCGCCATCAATATCCTGGCCGTGGGTATCACCAGCTTCCTCAGCGCCCGTATCCTCGCTGAGTTCCAGTACCTCAACAATCCCGGCATCTTCCCCCGCTTCTCGATCCCCCTGCTCTCCAAAATCCCCATCATCGGGCCGGTCTTCTTCGAACAGAATGGGCTGGTCTACGCTTTGTTTGTCCTGTTGATCGTGACCCACGTGATGCTCTTCTACACCCGCTGGGGGCTCCGCACGCGGGCGGTGGGAGAGCACCCCCGGGCCGCGGATACCCTGGGGATCAATGTCTTCAGAACCCGCTACATCAACGTGACGCTGGGCGGGATGGTGGCAGGGCTGGGCGGCGCCTTCCTGGTCCTGGGGTCGGTGGGCCGTTTCGACGAGTTGATGACCGCCGGCAAGGGGTTCATCGGCCTGGCGGCGATGATCTTCGGCAAGTGGATGCCCTTCGGCGCCTTCGGCGCGGCCCTCATCTTCGGCTTCGCCGATGCCCTGCAGACCAAGCTGGCCATCCTGGAGGTGCCCATCGCCTCCCAGTTCCTACTGATGGCCCCCTACCTGGTGACTATGGTCGTCCTGGCCGGCGTGGTCGGTGAGGCAGTCCCACCCGCCGCCGACGGCCAGCCCTACGAGAAGCAGTAGGTTATCGAATCCCCACGGCCCCAGCGGTTCAACAAGGCGGATATGCGCGGTATCGTTCAGAGCCTGGCCCGGACCCGCAACGCGGTTTTCGGCCGCATTGCGTCCCTTCTGGGAGCCAGCGAGGTCACCCCTGAGGTATGGGAGGAACTGGAGGCGCTGCTCATCCAGGCGGACGTGGGGGTGGAGACGACGCTGGAGCTGGTGGAGCGGCTCCGGGAGCGGGCCAGGGGGGAGGCCATCCTGCGGGCGGGCCGGCTTTGGGAGACGCTGGCCGAGGAACTGCGGGCTCTCCTGCCCGACCCACCGCCTATGAACCTGGGGAGCCGGCCCCTGGATGTGATCCTGGTGGTCGGGGTCAACGGGTCGGGTAAGACCACCAGCATCGCCAAGCTGGCCCACCGGTACCGTCGCGAGGGCCGACAGGTGCTCCTGGCAGCGGCCGACACCTTCCGGGCAGCGGCGATGGATCAGTTGCGTATCTGGGGGGACCGGGTCGGCTGTGACGTGGTGACCGGCCCTGAGGGAGGCGATCCGGGGGCGGTGGTGTACGACGCGCTTCAGGCCGCCCGCAGTCGCGGGATGGACCTGGTGATCGTGGACACCGCCGGCCGATTGCACACCCGCTACAACCTGATGGATGAGCTGCGGAAGGTGCATCGGGTGGCGGGAAGGGGGGTGGAGGGTGCGCCCCACGAGACCCTGTTGGTGCTGGACGCCACCACCGGGCAGAACGCCCTCAGCCAGGCCCGCCATTTCCATGAGGCGGTGGCGGTGACGGGGGTGGTGCTGGCCAAGTTGGATAGCACCGCACGGGGGGGGATGGTCTTTGCCATCGCCCGCCAACTGGGCCTCCCGGTCCGCTTCGTGGGCACCGGGGAACGGGTGGATGACCTGGTCCCCTTCGATCCCAATCTCTTTGTGCGGGGGCTCTGGACCGGGCGCTGATCGTTCTGTGAGGAGTCTTGCTGTGCGCTGCCCACGGTGTGGGTTCGAGAATCCGGCCGGATACGGTTTCTGTGGCCGGTGCGGGCAGCCCCTGTCCTCTCTCGTCGGACCTTCGCCCCCGGTCGCCGGCGAGCGACGCTACGTCACCATCCTATTCGCGCACATCCCCGGCCTCCTGACGCTTCTGGAGCGGCTCGATGCCGAGGAGGCTTACCGATTGATCAACGGCTGCGTCGAGGCCCTCTCCGCTCCGCTGTACCGGTACGGGGGCACGGTGGACAGGCTCATTGGTCAGGAGCTTATGGTGGTATTTGGAGCCCCCGAGGTCCACGAGGACGATGCGGCGCGAGCGCTGTGGGCCGCCATCGAGATGATGGAGGTGCTGGAGCAGTTCAACCTGGCAAACAGCGTCAGCCTGCCGGAGCCCCTCACCGTCCAATGCGGCGTCAACACCGGCCTGGTCTTCGCCGGCGAGGTGGGCGCGCCGGGGCTGCGGGCCTTCACCGTGATCGGCGACGCTGTCAACCTGGCGAACCGGCTGGCCCACCTGGCAGAACCAGGCCAGGTCTTCGTTGGAGAGGCGACCTACCGGCAGACCCAGCGCCTCTTCCGCTTCCGACCGTTGCCCCCCCTCACCGTGCGCGGAAGGTTGGAGGCGGTGCCGGTATATATCCTCTTGAGCGCGCGAGGGGGATACCGGCGGGCCTGGGGGATCGGCGGGCTCGCCAGCCCTATGGTGGGCCGCGTCCGGGAGATGACCGCCTTGCAGGACCGCCTTCGGTGGCTCCTGGCCGGACAGGGGGGGATCGTCTCCGTGGTCGGCGAGGCGGGGCTGGGGAAATCCCGGCTGGTAGCGGAGGTGCGGTCCGCCATCCAGGAGCCGAGGTGGCTGGAGGGACGGGGGCTTTCCTTCCAGATCGAGCAGCCCTATTTTCCCTTCCGCGACCTCATTCAGGTCTACCTGGACCTGGACGAGGCGGCTTCACCGGAGGAGGGCCGCCGTCGGCTGCGGGAGATGGTCGCCCGGTTCCTGCCCCACCGGGATGATCCCGTCTATTCCATCCTGGCCTACCTTCTGGGGCTGCCGCCGGATGTGGAGAGCACGGGCGCGCTGGAACTCCTCTCCGGCGAGGGGCTGCGACGAGGGCTCTTTCAGGCGGTCCGGGCGCTTCTGGCGGGAATGGCGCAGGACCGGCCCACCGTGGTGGTGATGGAGGACCTCCACTGGGCGGATGAGAGCTCCCTGGACCTGCTGACCTACCTGATGCCGCTGGCGCTGGAGGTCCCGATCCTCTTCCTCCTCGTGCTTCGTCCTGAGCCCAAGAGCGGGCCGCTGCAGGTGGTGCGCGAGGGGGGGGCGGAGGTCAGCGTCTATTCCGAGATTCGGTTGGCCCCTCTCTCTTGGGAGGAGAGCGCGACCCTGATCGGCAACCTGCTGCAGAGGGACTGCCTCCCCCACTCCCTGCAGCGTCGTATCCTGGAGAAGGCGGAGGGGAACCCCCTGTTCGTCGAGGAGATCATCCGCTCGCTGATCCAGGATGAGGTGCTGGTGGAGCGGGACGGTCGCTGGGAGGTGACCCGGGAGGTGAGCACCATCCATATCCCCGATACCCTACGCGGCCTCCTGGTGGGCCGTGTGGACCGGTTGGAGCCTGAGGTACGGGAGACGCTGCGATGGGCGGCCGTCATCGGTCGAGTCTTCCCGGAGCGGGTCTTGGCTGCTATGTCGGGGGACGGGGAGAGGCTGACGCACCATCTGCGGTTGCTGCTGGACCGTAACTTCATCCGCTACTACCGGCTGGAGGGGGAGCAGGGGAAGGCCTACATCTTCAACCACGCCCTGAGCCACGAGGCCACCTACATGGGCATCTTGAAGGGCGAGCGCCGCCGTCTCCACCGCCGGGCGCTGGAGGAGATGGAGTGGCTCTATGCCGGTCGGCTGGAGGCTCACTATGGCACCCTTGCCCGACACGCTTACCTGGGCGAGGTGTGGGATAGGGCGGTTCACTACCTGCACCTGGCCGGCGACCGGGCGAAGGCTGCCTATGCCCTGCCGGAGGCGGTCCGCAGCTACCAGCGGGCGATGGGGCTTATCCAGGAGCATAATGTGCGGATAGACCGGGAGGCGCTGGCCGACCTGTATCACGAGTGCTCCAGCGCGCAGAGCCAGTTGGGCCACTACGACGCCGCCCGGACGGTCTGTAACGTGCTGATGGAGATGGGGGAAGCGCGGGGTGATCCCTACCTGCGCGGCCACGCTCTGCGGGGTGCGGCTCTGATCGCCGCCTACACCGGGGATGTGGTGGTCCAGGTATCCAGTGCCCGGGCGGCCTGCCAGGAGTTGGAGGCGGCCGGCGCCGACTGGAGCCGGGGCACGGCCCTCTTCCTCCTGGCGCTGGGTCTCTTCAAGTCCGGTCAATTGGATGAGGCCAGCGCCGCGATAGAGGAGGGGCTGCGATTGGTGGGGGATGACCGCCGGTGGCCGGGGTACGACCCCCGGAGCGAGGCTCTTTCCTACGCTGGCCTGATCGCTCTCGTGCGAGGGCGGCTGACGGAGGCCATAGACCTGCTGGAACAGGGTGAGGAGCAGACCCAACGGACGGGCGAACATTCCTTCACGGGGCTCTGCCTGGGGTTCGCCGGGCTGGCCTATGGCTTCCTGGGGGAATATGCCCACGCTCTCCAGAAGGCTGAGGGGGGGATCCGTGTGGGGGAGAGGGCCGACCTGCCCGCTGTCATGTACACCGCCTCCGCCTGTGCGGCTTGGATCCACACTATGGCCGGGCAGTACGGACCAGCCGTCCGGAAGGCCAGCCCCGCTGTGGCGAAGGCGGCCGTCTCTCTCGACACGCGGGCCATCGCCTACGTGGCGTTGGGGGATGCCTACCTGGGGCTTCTGGACTTCGAGGCAGGGCTCACCTGTCACCAGAAGGCGCTGGAGACCGCCGGCCTGACCCACATCGTCACCGCCCCGGCGATGCGGGGGATCGGCCTGGCCTACGCTCTTTTGGGGCAGGTGGAGCAGGGGATGGCCCTGCTGAGCAACAGCCTGACGGCCACCACCGGCTTCGGCCTGGAATGGTTCCGTGCCCAGACGTTGCGGGACCTCTCGCGGGCGTATCTGATCGCGGGGGACCGGGCCGCGGCGCTGGACCACGCAGATCAACTGGTGGATGTGGCCGAGCGGGCTGGGTATGTGGAACTGGCCGGATGGGGGCATCTGCTGCGGGGGCTTTGCCAGGAGGACGGGGACGAGGTCCGGCGGGCTCTGGAGGCAGGCCGTCGCCTGGACTGTCTGCCGCTCCAGTGGGAGGCGGGGGAGGCGCTGGGCCGGCTTGCGGACGATGAGGGGGCGCGGGCGGTCGCCCGGGGCGCGGTGCAGAAGATCGCCCAGGGTCTGACGGAGGAGATGCGGGCGACTTTCTTGGCCCGGGAACGAGTGCGGTCGCTCCTAGAACGGGAGGGGATGGGTACGCCTGCCTGATGGCACGCTTGAAGCTGTGTTAAGGAGACGGAGAGGAGGATGTGAATGGGTGAGGAAGTCTACCGCAGGCTGGCGGAGCGCCTGGATGCGACCCCCAACGGCTTCCCGGCCACCGAGAGCGGGGTGGAGTTGCGGTTGCTGGCGAAGATCTTTGCGCCGGAGGAAGCGGCGCTGGCAGCCGAGCTGCGGCTGCGGTACGAGCCGGCCGACGCGGTCGCTGCCCGCGCCGGGGTTGCGCCCCAGGAGGCCTACCGGATGTTGAAGGGAATGGCCCGCAAGGGATTGGTGCGGGTGCGCCGGGGTGAAGGGGGGCTGGTTTTCGCCCTCCTTCCCTTCGTCGTCGGTTTCTATGAGGAGCAGTTGCCCCGGATGGATCAGGAGCTGGCGGCGCTGGCGGATCAATACTTTCGGGAGACGGCCGGCCGGACCATTCTGGATGCCTCTCCGCCCATCCATCGGGTGGTCCCGGTGGGCGAGGCGGTCCCCTTTGATCTGGAGGTCTTTCCCCACGAACACGCCGTCTCCATCATAGAGAGCGCCCGGTCGTGGGGGGTCCGGGATTGCATCTGCCGCGTGCAGAAGCAACTGGTAGGGGAGGGATGCGATTATCCGGTGGAGGCCTGCCTGGTGATGGCGCCGGTGGAGGGGGTCTTCGAGGGGGACGGGATCACCCGCTCCATCAGCAAAGAGGAGGCCCTGGAGATCCTTCGGATGACGGAGGAGGTCGGCCTGGTCCACACCACGGGCAACTACCGGGACCAGAACTTCTACATCTGCAACTGCTGCCCCTGCTGCTGCGCGGTCCTGCGGGGGCTGACCGAGTTCGACGTGCCCTCCGCCGTGGCCCGCTCCGGGTTCCGTTCGGTAGTGGAAGCCGAAGCCTGTGTGGGATGCGGCGCGTGCGTTGAGCGGTGTCGCTTCGGGGCGCTCTCACTCCCAGAGGATGTGGCGGTGGTGGATCCAGGCCGTTGCCTGGGATGCGGGGTCTGCGTGCCCGCCTGCCCGGAGGAGGCGATCCGCCTGGAGCGGCGGCCGGCCGAGGAGGTGCCACCGACCCCGTCGACCATCCGGGAGTGGGGGCTGCACCGGGCCCAGGCGCGGGGAATATCTCTGGAGGAGATCGTATAGAGGCCGATGGACGTCTGTGCGCGGTCGTCGAGTTTAGGGTATGCCTTTCGTTCCTATCGTCACTAAGATCACGCCGCCGCCCCGCCGGGCCGATGTGCTTTATCGGGCACGATTGCTGGATTTCCTCCACGAGTACATTGACCGCAAACTTCTCCTCATCTCCGCCGGTGCTGGGTATGGCAAGACCACGCTGCTGGTGGACTTCGTTCACGACACCGACCTGACCACCTGCTGGTATGGCCTGGACCCGGCCGATCGGGACCCCCGCCTCTTTGTCGAGTATCTCCTGGCCAGCATCGCTCGGGTGTACCCCGGTTTCGGGGAGCGCACCCGCCAGGCCGTCCGGGGTGGGGCCTCCCTGAGCGGTGGGGCCGACGAGGTGGTCGGCACGCTGGTCAACGAGATGGTGGAGACCATCCCGGAGTGGTTTGTCTTGATCCTGGACGATTTCCAGGAGGTGGAGGACTCTGCCGATGTCTGTGCCCTTCTCACCACCCTCCTGGCCTACCTGCCGGAGCACTGTCACCTCATCATCGCCTCCCGCACCATCCCCGGCGGCCTCCCCTTCGTCTCCCTGGCGGCCCGAAGGATGGTGGCCGGCTTGGGGCGGGACGACCTGCGCTTCACCCCCGATGAGATTCAGGCCTTCCTGGCGCAGAGCCAGGGCGTGCATCTGAGCCGGCAGGAGGCGGAGGCCCTGGCCGCCGAGTCTGAGGGGTGGATCACCGGCATCCTCCTCACCCGCCACGCTCTGTGGGGTGGGCTGCTGGACAACCTGGCCCGCGCCCGAAGCTCCGGTCAGCCGGTCTACGAGTACCTGGCGGGGGAGGTGCTGGAGCGGCAGGAGCCGGAGGTGCGCACCTTCCTGTTGACCTCCGCCGTCCTTCAGGAAATGACCCCTCCCCTCTGCGAGGAAGCCTTGGAGTTGACGGGGGCGGGGGAGATGTTGGAGTGGCTGGAGCAGCGCAACCTCTTCACCGTGCGCCTGGCGGAGACAGACCCGCCTCGCTTCCGCTACCACGCCCTCTTCCGGGAGTTCCTCCAGGCCCGCGCCCGGGAGAGCGACCCCGATCGCTTCCGGCGCCTGCACCGCAGCGTGGCGGCGTGGTTTGAGGGGCGGAAGGAGGTGGAGGCCGCGGTCCGGCACTACCTGGAGGCCGGGGAGCCCCTGGAGGCGGCCCGCGTTCTGGACGCGGTCGCCCGGGATATGCTCACCGCCGGGCGGCTGGCGACCCTTGCGGAGTGGGCCGACCGACTGCCGGAGGAGGCGCTCCGCGCCTATCCCAGGCTTCTTTACCCTGCTGCTATGGGCATCGCTGCTGCGGGGAGGCCGGAGGAGGCGCTGGTGTGGTTATCCTGGGCCGAGGAGGCCTTCCGCCGGCGGGCGGAGCAGGCTCTGCTCGCCCTGACCCTCTCGCAGCAGGCCCTCCTCGTCCTCAACCAAGGGGAGAACGAACGGGCCCTCGGGCTGGCCCAGGAGGCCCTCTCCCTGGCCGGGGATCTGCCCGAGGCGCTGGAGGCCACGGTGGAGGCCCGCCGGGTTCTGGGGGCGAGCCTGATCCGCTTGGGGCGGTTCGAGGAGGCCAGCCAGCACCTGGAGGCTGCCCTGGAGGGGAGCCGGACGATGGATAACCCCCGCCAGGAGGTGCTGATCCTGGGGGGGCTGGCTAACTCCCTCCGTTGGCAGGGGCGTATGCAGGAGGCGGTTCAGACCCAGCGGGTGGTCATCGAGGCGGCCCGGCGGCTGGGCAGCCCCGGCTACCTGGCCGAGGCGCTCAACGACCTGGGCTTCTACCTGTACCTGATCGCTGATTACGCCGGGGCATTGGAGGCGCTGGAGGAGGCGCTGCACACCGCACGGGGGATCGGCCATCCCGTCGTTGAGGCCTACGCGCTGGTCAGCCTGGGGGAATTGCTGCGGGACCTGGGGGAGCTGCAGGCGGCGGTCGAGATGCTGGATAAGGGGAGACAACTGGCCCAGGAGGCCGGGAACGCTTTCCTGGTGGCCTGGGCGTGCGAGGCGCTCGCGCTGGCCTTCTTGCAGTTGGGGGATGCGGAGCAGGCGGCGGAACTGGCCCGGACCGCCTTCACTCTGGCAGGGGAGCAGTGGTCCGAGCATCAGCAGGGGCGGTTCAGGGCTACTTTGGGCCTGGCTTTGGTGGAGGAAGGGGTGGTCAGGGCGGGGCTGGAGGAATTGGAGGCCGCCTGCGCCCTGCTGGAGCGACTTGGGGCGAAGGAGGAGGCCATCCGGGCGCGGCTCCTGCAGGCCAGGGCCCTGCGGAGCGCCGGGCAGGAGGAGGAAGGGGTGCATGCCCTGTCGGTCGCTCTGGCGGAGAGCGACGAGACGGACCCGTTGCGGTCGTTACCGTTGCAGATTCCCGGCCTGATGTCGTTGCTGGAGCGGGCGGCAGAGCAGGATGTGGAGGGCGGAAGGATCGCGCTGTTCCTGGAGGAGGTGCGCGGGCTGGTAAAGACAGCCCGTCGAGTGCGCGGCCTGCGCCGGTCCGTCCGGCCACCCCGTCGGCCCGTCTTTCGTTTCTACGGGTTCGGCGTCGGTCGGGTCGAGCGGGATGGCGTTCCGATCCCCCTCACCGCCTGGGAGTCGGCGAAGGCCCGTCACCTCCTTTTCTACCTCCTATCCCATTCCCCCTGCACCCGTGAGCAGATCGGGGCCGACCTGTGGCCTGACCTGCGTCCCCATCGGTTGCCCGGGACCTTTCACAACACCAAGTACCGCGTCCAGCGGGCGCTGGGGGTGGTCCCCGTTGTCTACGAGGGGGGGCTGTACCACATCTCCGAGGAGCTGGAGTACTGGTTCGATGTGGATCTGTTCGAGCGGCTCCTCCAGCAGGCACGCCGCTCGGTTCCCGCCAAGGCGGCCCGCTATCTCCTGCGGGCGGTCGATCTCTACACCGACGATTTCCTGCAGGATTGCTACGACGAATGGTGTGTGGTGCAGCGGGAGAGGTTGCAGCGGCAGTTCCTGGAGGCGGTGGCGGAGCTCTCGGAGTGGCTCATCGAGCGGGGGCGGCTCGACCGGGCGGTGGAGGTCCTGCAGCGCGGCCTGCGGCTGGACCCCCTGCGGGAGGACTTTTACCGGCAACTGATGCGGGCCTACGCCCAGCAAGGACGGCAAGGGGAGGCGCTGGCTGCCTATCGGCGCTGTTGCTGGGTCTTGGAGAAGGAGTTGGGCGTCGAACCGGCGCCGGAGACGAGGGCCCTGGCCCGACAGATCCGGCGGGGGGAGCTGGAGCCGTCGGATGGCCCTGAACCCGAGGAGAGGAGGAGGGAGCAGTGAGAAGGCGATTGAGCGTTGACATACTCTCAGAACGCCACGATCAGCAGAACCAGGCCGATCCCCCCTCCGACCGCCAGGCCGACGATCACATCCAAGAGATAGTGGACCTGTAGGGCAACCCGGGCCAGGGAGACCAGCCCCGCCCAGATGGCCAGCAGACCCGCTCCCCAGCCGGGCAGGAGGGGGGCCAGGACCACCGTCACGCAGGCGGCCCGGGTGGCGTGGCCGGAGGGGAAGGCGTGCCGGTCCAGCCGGGAGTAGAGGCTGGCGGACGGTTCTCCAGGGCGACTGCGGCGGAAGAGCCACTTGAGGAGCGCGGCGATCAGGCCGCCCGTCAGCGTCGCCACCAGGGTGCGCGATCCAAGGGATGGCCAGGGGGGATAGCCCCAGCGGAGGGCCGCCAGCGCACCGACCAGCCAGAGGGGGCTGTCTCCGCTGTGGGCGACCAGGAGCGCCAGCAGCCGCCAGGGGCCGGGGGGGGCGGCCAGGCGGGCGGAGAGGGTGGCGTCGGCAAACAGCAGCCGCTCTATCCCGCCACGGCTAAAGGGGCGAGGCACCTGAGCGGGCCTCCAGTTCGGCGCGGGCGATATCCAGTTGGAAGGGCTTGTCCACGTCCATCCCGATCTCCGGCCAGGCGCAGACCACCGCCCGCCCGCGCACCCGGAGCGCCCGACTGGCCCGTCGTTCCCCCTCCGCCAGGCTCATCCGTCCGGTAAGGAGCTTGATCAGAGGCCACACGCCGCCGAGCATGCGGGCCTGTCGGATGGGGCTCTTCCGCGCGCTGGCCAGCCGCCGCCAGAGCTCCCGGTTTGCGGTGAGCGCCCCCCTTCTCAGCAGGAGTAGGTCTCCCCCCGCGAACTCCCCCTCCGTCAGACGCACGTAGGTGCGGCGGGAGGTGGGGAAGCGGCCCTCCATCACAGACCGCTCCACGACCCCGTAGTAGAGATCGTGGTCCGTCTTCAGACACTCCTCGACGAACCGGTCTACGATCGCCGAGGTGAGCAGGGGAAGGTCGGAACCGCTGACCAGCACCCCCGTCAGGTGGGGGAGTTGGGTAAGGGCGTGCTGGATGCCGGCCTCGGCATTGTCGAGCATGTCTCCCCGGGCGGGGATGTAGGAGACGGGGG